>NZ_DASRXF010000124.1:0-21916 GCF_035654295.1 Noviherbaspirillum sp.
AGAGGGTAGAGCCGGTGTGGAACACCTGGCAGCCGCCTGCGCCGTCCCCCGCGCCGATGGCGGAAACTCCGCCGCCGCCCCGCATCCCGGCGGGAGAACCCTTTGCGTTCCAGCCGCCCGCGGAAATCGATGTCGACCTGCCCGGGCTCGACCTGCTCGACAAGCATCCCGACGACGTCGTTGAAATCTCCGCCACCGAGCTGGCCGATACCGGCCAGCTGATCGAGCAGCGGCTCAAGGAATTCAAGGTGCCGGCCACGGTGCTTGGCGCTTCCGCCGGCCCGGTCATCACGCGTTTCGAGATCGAACCGGCGGTCGGCGTGCGCGGCGCGCAGATCGTCGGCCTCATGAAGGACCTGTCGCGCGCGCTCGGCCTGACCTCGATCCGCGTGGTGGAAACCATTCCGGGAAAGACCTGCATGGGGCTGGAACTGCCTAATTCCCGCAGGCAGATGATCCAGCTGTCCGAAATGCTCGCCTCCGGTGCCTACCGCAATGCGCGCTCGCAGCTCACGCTGGCGCTGGGCAAGGACATCACCGGCACGCCGGTCGTGACCGATCTTGCGCGCGCGCCGCACATGCTGGTTGCCGGTACCACCGGCTCCGGCAAGTCCGTGGCGATCAATGCGATGATCCTGTCGCTGCTCTACAAGGCGACGCCGGAAGACGTGCGTCTGATCATGATCGATCCGAAGATGCTGGAACTGTCGGTCTACGACGGCATCCCGCATCTGCTTGCACCGGTCGTCACCGACATGAAGCTGGCGGCCAACGCGCTGACATGGTGCGTGGCCGAGATGGAGAAACGCTACCGGCTGATGTCCGCGCTCGGCGTGCGCAATCTCGCCGGTTTCAACCAGAAGATCAAGGATGGCAGGGCGGCGGGCAAGCTGGTGAAGAACCCGTTCTCGCTGACGCCCGACGCGCCCGAACCGCTATCGACGCTGCCGACCATCGTGGTCGTCATCGATGAGCTGGCCGACCTGATGATGGTGGCCGGCAAGAAGATCGAGGAATTGATCGCCCGCCTGGCGCAGAAGGCACGTGCCGCCGGCATCCACCTCATCCTGGCCACGCAGCGGCCGTCGGTGGACGTGATCACCGGCCTGATCAAGGCCAATATCCCGACCCGCGTCGCCTTCCAGGTGTCGTCGAAGATCGATTCGCGCACCGTGCTCGACCAGATGGGCGCCGAAACGCTGCTCGGCCACGGCGACATGCTCTTCCTCCCGCCCGGCAGCGGCTATCCGCAGCGCGTGCACGGCGCCTTCGTGTCCGACGAGGAAGTGCATCGCGTGGTGGAATACCTGAAGCAGTTCGGCGAGCCGGAGTACGAGGAGGCCATCCTGGCCGGTGCGCCGAGCGAAGAGGCGGGCGGCGACCTGTTCGGCGAAGCGGGCGCCGAGTCCGACCCGCTGTACGACGAAGCCGTCGCCTTCGTGGTGCGCAGCCGGCGCGCATCCATCTCCGCGGTGCAGCGCCAGCTCAGGATCGGCTACAACCGCGCCGCGCGTCTGGTGGAGCAGATGGAAACGGCGGGCATCGTCTCGCCGATGTCGTCCAACGGCAGCCGCGACGTGCTGGTGCCGCCTTCCTCGAATTGACGCAAAAAGGCGGGGACTTTCGCCCCCGCCTCGCCTGTCTCGATGCGCTCGATCAGAAGTTGATGTTGTTGTTGGCCGACTGGGTCGGGTTCACGGTGGACGTGATGCCGCTGGCGAAGGCGACGTTGTTGCCGTTGTTGTTCATGACGTTCTGCGACTGGCCGATCATTTGCGACGCGTCGAACGAGAACTTGCTCTCGGGGGCGTAGGACGTCGGCATGCCCCAGCTCGGCTTGCAGAAGTCAGGCATGTAAGGGGCGGACGCACCCTTGTAGTAGCCGCCGCGCACAGCGGACATGGCAGCACGGTCGAGGTCGGAAGCGATGGCGAGGTCTTTGATCAGCAGGGTCATGGGTCAATCTCCTAAAAGTGGTTGGGTTGGTTGCGAAGCGCGTTTCGTCGCGTTCGATGGAGATATTGCGAGGAGTGTGCCAGGGTGGGGGTGAGGTGGGTTTTTTTGCTTAAGTCTTTGAATCGAAATAAAAAACTCTGGGCTGGTGTCAAAGAAACATCGCTGCCGAGTGTTAGCGGCGTGCAGACTACTGAAGGCATCCAGTTGGCCGATGACCAACCGCGGCTCTAGATCCCTCCCCTTAAAGGGGGAAGGAGCAGTTCAGCTCTCCGTCGCCACTCACGGGCACGACGGGAGGATGTCGCGCAGCAATCCCAGCCCGTCGGGATCGTCGGGGCCTTCGTCATTCCTCGTGAACGCACACCCGTAATTCCCACTCGCCACCGCCGCCGGATCCAGCACCTCGTCGCCAGCCGGCTTCGCTCCGCCCAGCTCCCACGTCACCATCGCCTCGAAGGCTTCCACCTGCTCCTGCACCGTGAAATCGCAGTGGGCGGGCGCGCGGATCGCGCGTTGCACCAGCCAGCGGTCGCTGCCGTTCGCGATGGCGCGCCGCTTGTAGATCTGCTGCATGCTGAACGGAACGAACAGGTCGCCCAGGCCCGCCAAAGTCACCACCGGCACGTCGAACTCGCCGTTCACCTTCGGCACCCAGCGCAAGCCGTCGCTCCTGCGCGGGTTCGCATCCGGGACGGCCTGCACGCGCAGGATGTTGGCATTCATCGCCTGTTCCTCCGGGGATAGCGCCGGATCGCCATCGAGCTGGTAAACCACGCCCGTGGTGTCCGCGATATTCCTCGCGAGGATGCCGTCAAGCGTACCGTCGTCGCCGAAGCGACGCCACACCGGGTCTTGCATGGGCTTCAGCCTGAAGCTGTCCTCCGCGATCGGCCGCACCCCGCCGGTGAGGCTGATGAAGGCTTGCATCAGCTTGCGCCCCTGGTCGGTCGGCACCGCCGGGAAGATGCGCCACAGTTCGCGCTTGATCCGGTCTTCCTTGCTGGCGAAATCGGTGACCGGGAAGCTCGTCGCCGGCACGCCGGCCAGGTATTGCGCCGCGAGTTGGTAGGCGGTGGCGTAGCTGAACAGGTCGGTATCGCCGACGTTGGCGCACATCGGCACCGCGCCGTTGTAGCGCACCTTGTTGTTGGCCGTCTCCAGCGTTTCGCGCTCGACCGCCGCCGCGGCGGCATGTCCGCCCATCGAGGCGCCGACGATATAGAGTTTCGACGGCGCCGGCAGGGGACGGTTGTTCTGCGCGGAAATTGCGGTGAAGGCGAGGGCGAGTGCATTGGTGTCTTCGATGGCCGTGCGCACGTCGTAGCCGTTCTTGCTGAAGCTGGACGCGGCCCAGGCATAGCCGTTCTCGATGAGATGTCGGCGGATGGGAATGTCGGAAACCTTCAGCACCGGATCCAGTCCCTCATATCCGTGGGCATACAGCACGAGGCGGCCGTTCCAGTTCTTCGGCACCTCGACCCGGTAGCCTGCGCCGTTGAGCACGCCGTGCCAACGGTCGGTTTCCGCTGTCACGCCGGGCATGGGGCCGAAGGGCAGGTGCGCGGGATCGAGGGTATAGGTGCGTGCGTCCTGCAGGCGGACGGGCTGCGCGCCTGCGGCCGGTGCGGGTGCCGGGGCCGAGGGCGGCGGTGCCTCTGCCGTGTCCGTTGCCGGCGTCTCGTCTTTGCCGCCGCAGCCGGCAAGAAGAAGGATGGCGGCGAATAGCGCCGTTGTTCTTTTCATTGTTTGCCTCCGAAGCAGGTTATTGGTATTGAGGCAATGGCTGCGAATTCGATCCGGCGAGACAGACAAGGGCTGACAATCGTCAAAGACTTGCCGGCTGTAAGCGTGCTGACAGCTTAGCAGTGCTACGCTCGCATGATTCTTTACGGCAACCAGGACAAGGAGAAGGCGATGGGAACAGCATCAGCGGAACGGATACCGGCAACGCTCATTCCGGGCGACGGGATCGGACCGGAAGTAACCAAGGCGACGGTGGAGGTGCTGGATGCGTTGGGTGCGCCCTTTGCGTGGGAAACGCAGATCGCGGGCATGGCCGCGGTCGATGCCACCGGCGACCCGTTGCCGGCGGCCGTGCTGGAAAGCATCCGGCGCAACCGCCTTGCGCTCAAGGGGCCGCTGACAACGCCGGTCGGGGGCGGCTTTCGTTCCGTCAACGTGCGCCTGCGCGAAGAGTTCAAGCTCTACGCCAACCTGCGCCCGGCCAAGACCCTCATTCCCGGGCGTTACGAAAACATCGACATTGTGCTGGTGCGCGAAAACATCGAGGGCCTGTACGTGGCGCATGAATATTTCGTGCCGGTTGGCGCCGACCCGCGCGCCGTGGCTGTCTCGACCGGCGTGAATACCCGCGAAGGCTGCCGCCGCATCGCCCGCTTCGCCTTCGAGTATGCCGTGAAGAACGGGCGCAAGAAGGTCACTATCGTGCACAAGGCCAATGTGCTGAAGGCGCTGACCGGCATCTTCCTGGAGGCTGCGCGCGAAGTGGCGCAGGAGTACGCCGGCCGCGTCGAAGTGGACGACCGCATCGTCGATGCCTGCGCGATGCAACTGGTGCTCAATCCCTGGCAGTTCGACATGCTGCTGTGTACCAACCTGTTCGGCGACATCCTGTCGGACCAGCTGGCCGGCCTGATCGGCGGGCTGGGCATGACCCCCGGCGCCAACATCGGCGACGGGGCCGCCATCTTCGAAGCGGTGCACGGATCGGCGCCGGATATCGCGGGCAAGGGCGTGGCCAACCCCGTGTCGCTGATGCTGGCGGCGGCGATGATGCTCGACCACGTCGGCAGGCAGGATCTGTCCGCGCGGCTGCGCAGCGGGATAGAGGCGACGCTTCTGGAGGACAAGGTGCGCACGCGCGACCTCGGCGGCAGCGCCTCGACCGCGGAATTCACCGCGGCATTGCTCAAGCGCGTGGCCTAGCTGAAGACAATCTCGTCGAACAGGCCGATCTGCACGATGCAGTCGGCCGCTTCGGCATCGATTGCCGTGCCGTCGTCTTCCTGCACGGCGGCAAGGATGAGCTCGCGGATCGCCGGCGGGACCTGCACCTCGCCGTCGGCAATGCGTTCGATCGCATCGGCGATGCCGTGCAGATCGAGCGTGCCGCCCTGAGCGGGATCCTCGGAAACAAGAAAGCTGGCTGACTTGTAGAAGCGGCTGCCTTCATCGGCCTCGTCGCTGTCTTCGACGTAATCGCCGACGTCGAAGTCCCGTACGCCGTCGGCGCCGGCATCATCCCCCTCGGAATCCGCGCTCACGTCGGCCCAGTAGGAGCAGGCGCCTTCCACCGCTGTCTCCAGCACCTGCGAAAGAAATTCGTCGTCGAGCGCATACTCGATGTCATCGATCCTGATCGTCGTCCGGGCTCTCATGGCTGCTCCCATTTCCGCATTCGATGTTACGAGGGCCGGCAGCGCAAATAGTTCGAGCCGCGCCTGTCCGCATACGTCAGGTAAAGGACGTGCCGGTGCATCCTCCCTCTATTCTTCCTGAACTTCGTTGCAGGCACTTCATCGAACACCGGATGACGTTCTCGATGAAAGGGGATAGCAATGCAGATGGTTTCCGATTTCATGACCCGCGATGTCCGTGTCGTCGCCCCGCAGGAAAGCGTGCAGCATGCTGCGCAGCTGATGGATGAAATGAATGTCGGCGCATTGCCGGTATGCGACGGCGAGCGGCTGGTAGGCATGGTGACCGACCGCGACATCACCATCCGAGCCACCGCCGCCGGACGCTCGCCGCAGGAGGTGCATGTCGACGAAGTGATGAGCACCGATGTGCGCTGGTGCTTCGAGGACCAGCCGCTGGACGATGTGATGGTACAGATGGCCGACAGCCGGATACGCCGCATCCCCGTGGTTTCCCACGATGAGGCGCACCGGCTGGTCGGCATCGTTTCGCTCGGCGATGTGGCGACCAGGACGCCCGATGGCGCGGCGAAAGAGGATGTGGAGCAAGTGCTGGAATCGGTGTCGTCGCCTTCGCGCCCGGTGCGGCCCTACATTCCGCCGGAACAGGTTGCCGGACGCAGCGGCGAGGTGCCGGCCCATGCCGGTTCGTCCCGTGAGGCAGGTGTTGAGCTGCCGCATGCCGGAGAGACGGGCGGCAGCCTCAAGCACGGTATCTCCGGAGGCGCCAGCGGCGACCCGCGCACGACGGTTGTGGACGCCGGCGGAACGAAGCGCTCCGGCAATACCGGTGACACGCAGCGCAATTTCGGCGTCGGCGGCCAGGACTTGCAGGAAGACGGACTGCCGCCGGCGTGAGCCTGCCCGGTTCAGGAAGACTTGCTGCCGCTCTGGTCGCGTGTCTTGCCGGGCGGCGTCCTCTTCGTGTTCTTGAACTCGCTGTACTTCGTCCCCGTCTTGTCGGCGGGATACTTGTTCTTGGTGTTGGCTGCCATGTGTCCTCCATTCGGATTCAGGTTGCACGAATCTTCTTAGTGCACGGCACGACGGGAAGGTTTCATCCCGTTGCCGCTATGGTTCGGACACGCTGTGGAGGATGAGATGGAAGCAAAAAGGCTGAACGGCGAACTCGCCGTCGTGACCGGTGCAGACTCAGGGATCGGGCAGGCCACCGCCATTGCCTTTGCACGCGAAGGCGCGGATGTCGTCATTACTTATCTGCATGACCGCGACGGTGCCGAGCAGACCGCGCGCGAGGTGGAAGCGGCGGGGCGCAGGGCGGCGGTGTTCCAGGCTGACCAGCGGGAATCGAAGAACGTCCGGCAATTGTTCCAGGACGTGCTCCAATCGATCGGATTGCCCACCGTCCTCGTCAACAACGCCGGCGTGGACGCGACGGGAAAGCACGTCAAGGACATGACGGACGAGGATTGGGACCTCGTTATCCGGACCAATCTTTCCGGTCCCTTCTATTACTGCCGCGAGTTCATCCGGGGCATCGAAGGTTCGGGACGCCACGGCACCATCATCAACATCACCAGCGTGCACCAGGAAATCCCGCGCGCCGGCGCGGCCGGCTATGACGCTTCCAAAGGCGGGCTGCGCAATCTCACCACGACGCTCGCACTGGAGCTGTCCGAGCGCAACATCAACGTCAACAACATCGCGCCCGGGATGGTGCTCACGCCGATGAACCAGCAGGCGATGGACGACCCCGAGGCTGAGAAGCAGCAGGTGCAATCGATTCCCATGAAGCGGGCGGCGAAGCCGGAGGAAATCGCGCACGTCGCCGTATTCCTTGCCTCGGAGCAGGCGCGTTACATCCAGGGCACCACCATCGTGGTGGATGGCGCCCTGATGCTGTTCCAGGGGCAGGGCGCCTAGCTCACTCGCTCAATGCTGGCTCGGCTGCTTGCCAGTGCTCGGGCGGTCAGGCGGCACAGGGGCGGAAATATCGCCCAGCGTGGCATCGGTATCGACATTCTGCGCGGTGGCAAGGTCGCCCAGCGACACCACGCCGACCAGCTCCATGTTGCGGCTGATGACCGGAACGCGCCGGATCTGCTGATCGCCCATTTGTTGCAGGACTTCGCCCGCCGTCTGGTCTTCGAAGCACCAGAAGACCTGGTCGCTCATGATGTCCGACACGCTCATGCTGTCCGGCGCCTGGCCTTCGGCCACCGCGCGGATGGTGATGTCGCGGTCGGTGATCATGCCGACGAGGCGCTTGCCGTTGCAGACGGGAAGGGCGCCGACGTCCAGGTCGCGCATCAGCTGCGCGGCGCGCAGCAGCTTGTCGTCGGGCGATACGACGCTGACGTCCCGGGTCATTATCTGAGAGATCGGTTTCATGGTGTTCTCCAATTATCTGGTTGGTCGACAGGCAATTGGATAAGGACGGGGCCGCGGAGTTTCCTTGCGCGGCCGCGATGCATTCCGGCCACGGTGAAGATAGTGTAGGCTATGCCGACATCATTCCATGGAGGTGGGGCCTTGAAGAAAACCGTCCTGATCACCGGATGCTCGACTGGCATCGGCCGTGCGCTCGCGGAAGAGTTCTGCCGCCGCGGATACCTGGTGTACGCCACCGCAAGGCGCGTCGAATCGCTTGCCGGGCTGGAAGCAGCGGGCATGCGCGTTGCGGCGCTGGACGTGGATGACGCCGCCAGCATCGCTGCCCTGCGCGCGACGCTGGAACGGGAGCAGGTCCGGCTCGACGTCCTGGTCAACAATGCCGGATATGGTGCGATGGGGCCGCTGGTGGAGATGCCGCTGCCGGAGCTGCGGCGGCAGTTCGAAACCAATGTGTTTTCCAACCTCGCGATCATCCAGGCGCTGCTGCCGCGGCTGCTGGCGGCGGGACGGTCGACGGTGGTGAACGTCAGCAGTGTCTCCGGCGTGCTCGCTACGCCCTTTGCCGGTGCCTATTGCGCCTCCAAGGCGGCCATCAATGCGCTTTCGGATGCGTTGCGCATGGAACTCGCTCCGCTGGGGATCAGGGTGGTGACGGTGCAGCCGGGAGGCATTGCGTCCCAGTTCGGACAGACCGCGGCGAAATCGGCGGTGGGACTGTCGCCCAATTCCCTGTACAAGCCGCTGCAGGCGCAGATCCAGGGCCGGGCCAACGTGTCGCAGGAAAACGCGATGCCGGCCGAGGTCTTCGCGCGCGAACTGGTTGCGCGGCTCGAATCATCCGACCCGCCGCCGGTGATCCGGCTCGGGCCCAAAAGCACGCTCATGCCCGCGCTCAAGCGCTGGCTGCCCACGCGCACGCTGGACCGTATCCTGTCGCGCCGCTTTGGCCTGGATGCCGAACTGGGCAAGGAATCCGTCACATGAGCAAACCCGAAGTGCAGGCGAACGAGGCACAACCGAAGCCACGGACACGGCGCATCCTCACGCGGGACGACTGGATCGACGCCGCCATCGGCCTGCTGGTGAGCAAGAGCATCGATGCCGTGCGCGTGGAAGCGCTGGCCAAGGATCTCGGCATTACGATCGGCAGCTTCTACCATCACTTCAAGGATCGCAACGAACTGCTTGCCGGCGTGCTCGGCAAATGGCATGAAAGCACGACGGCGCAGGTGGTGCGCGCCTACGGCGACCTGACGCTGGAACAGGCGATGCACGACATCCTGTCGCTTCCTTTCCACGGCGAGACGGCGCGCCGCGCGGCCATGGTCGAGTTCGCGATCCGCGCCTGGGCGCGCAGGGACGAGATGGCGCGGCAGGCGGTGCGCGAGGTTGACGAGCAGCGGCTTGCCTACTATGCCGGCGCCTTGCAGCAGGCAGGCTTCAGCAAGGCCGAGGCGGCCAACAAGGCTTTCCTCGTGTACAGCTTCCAGATTTCCCAGGCGCTGCTCTGGGAGGTCTATGACGACAAGGCGCGCAAGCGGTTGCTCGGCTTCACGAAGAAGCTGCTGCTGGCACCGGATGCTTAGGCACCCATCAGACCTTGCCCGCACACCCGGATCGTCTGTCCGCTGATGCCGAAGGCGCCAGGCGTGCACAGGAAGGCGATCAGTTCGGCGGCGTCGCGCGGCTTTCCCCCTTGCAGGAGTGAATTCAGCCGCCGCCCGACTTCGCGCGGGATGAAGGGCATGGCATCGGTCATCGCGGTCTCGATGAATCCGGGCGCCACCGCGTTGGCGCAGATGGCGCGCGCGGCCGCCTGCGGCGCCAGCGCCGCCACGTAACCGATGAGCGCGGCCTTCGAGGCGGCGTAATTGGTCTGGCCGATGTTTCCCGAAATGCCGCTGATGGAGGACAGGCACACGATGCGTCCCTCGTCGCGCAACACTTGCTGCGAGAGCAGCACGTCGTCGATGGCCGCGATGGCCGCGAGGTTGACGTTCACCACCATGTCCCAGTAATGCTCTTTCATGTTGGCCAGCGTGCGATCGCGCGTCACACCGGCGTTGTGGACGACGATGTCCAGTCCGCCGAACCTGTCCTTGAAGAAGGCGGCGATGCGTCGCGGTGCATCGGCTTCGGCAATATCCATCACCAGCGGAATCGCGCCGATGCGGATGCAGGTATCGTGCAGCGCGTCCGAGGCCGAAGGGATGTCGAGACAGACCACCTGCGCACCTTCCTGCGCCAGCCTTTCCGCGGTCGCCATGCCGATGCCGCGCCCGCTGCCGGTGACCAGCGCGACCTTGCCTTTGAGCGCCTGCGTCCACGGCAATACATCCGGCTTTGCGGCAAGCGAAGTGACCCTGACGGCTTGCCCGCTGACATAGGTCGTCTGCTTGCCGCAGAAAAAACGGACCGGCCCTTCAAGCCGGCTGACGGCGTCGCGCGCAACGTAGGCAAGGTTGACGCAAATCCCTTTCTTTCCCAGTTCCTTTCCCAGTGCGCGGCTGAAGCCTTCGATGCCCCGCGCTACCGCAGACGCCACGGGGCCGTCCGCTTCATCCGGCAGCGGCGCGGCAATGAATACCCGGCCGTTGCGCGCGATGCGGCGCATCACCGGGTGGAAGCTGTCGTACAGCACGCGGTAGTCGGACGGCGCCCGGCACCCGGTGGCGTCGAGCACAAAAATGTCGATGTTATCGCCGGAATCGGACAGTGAGGCGCTGCCGTTTTCGAGGGCTGCCTGCAGATGCTCCGCGGCGTATCCGTTCTCCGAGCGGCCGAGGATCACCATCTTGCCCGCGAAAGGCTGCGCCTCATAGCCGCCCTCGGCGCGCGCCAGCGGAACCGGGTTGGGCAGGCCGAGCGCCTTGACGATGGGGGCAATCGCGCGATTGCGGTTCAGGGACATCAGGATGTCGGACATGGTATGCCTACTTTTCGAGGATCGCGGTCACGCCCTGGCCGCCGGCGGCGCAGATCGAGATCAGGCCGCGCCCGCCGCCGGCCTGGTCCAGGATCTTCGCCAGCGTGGCAACGATGCGTCCGCCGGTGGCGGCGAAGGGATGGCCGGTTGCGATGGAACTGCCTTTCACGTTCAGCTTCGCCCGGTCGATGCTGCCCAATGGCTGGACGAGGCCAAGCTTGTCGCGGCAGAACTCCGCCGATTCCCATGCGGCGAGGGTGCACAGGACCACGGAGGCGAAGGCTTCGTGGATCTCGTAGAAGTCGAAGTCTTGCAGCGCCAGCCCGTGCTTGCGCAGCATGCGCGGAATGGCATAGGCACCGGCCATCAGCAAGCCTTCGCGCTCGTCGATGAAGTCGACGGCGGCGACTTCGCCGGCGGCGAGCCAGGCGAGGATGGGCAGGCCCTTTTTCCGCGCCCATTCTTCCGAGGCCAGCAGCACGGCGGACGCACCGTCGGTGAGCGGCGAGGAATTGGCCGCCGTGATGGTGCCGCCATTCCTGTCGAAGGCAGGGCCGAGCTTGCCCATTTTTTCCAGCGTGGTGTCGGCACGGAGGACATTGTCGCGGGAGAGCCCGTGATAGGGCATGACAAGGTCGTCGAAGAAGCCTTCATCGTACGCTTTGCCCAGATTGCGATGGCTGGCGAGCGCGAGCTCGTCCTGCGCTTCGCGGCTGATGCCATAGCGGTTTGCGGTGATCTGCGCATGCTGTCCCATCGACTTGCCTGTCCTCGGCTCGGCATTGGCCGGAATCTCGGGCACGAGATGCTTCGGATTGACCAGGCCGAGCGCGGCCTTCAACCTGGCGCCGCTGCTGCGTGCCGCGTTCATCGCCATTAGCGTGCGCTGCATGCCGCGGCTCACCGCGATCGGCGCGTCCGAGGTGGTGTCCGTGCCGCAGGCAATGCCTGCGTCGATCTGCCCGAGGGCAATCTTGTTCGCCACCAGGATCGCCGCCTCCAGCCCGGTGCCGCAGGCCTGCTGGATGTCGTAGGCGGGCGTGTTCGGATGCAGGCCGCTGCCGAGCACGGATTCGCGCACGAGGTTCCAGTCGCGCGCATGCTTCATCACCGCCCCGCCCGCTACCTCGCCCAGCATCTCGCCCTGCAGCTGGCACTTCTGCACGAGACCTCGGAGGGTGTCGGTGAGCATTGTCTTGTTGTCGAGCTTGAAATACGCGGTGTTCGAGCGCGCGAAGGGGATGCGGTTGGCCGCGACGATCGCGACGCGGCGAGCGGCGCCATGGTGCATGAGCTCTGTCCTCGGTTGGGGAAGGTGCCGGGGATCGTAGCATAGGCCCCCTTATGTCGCAATAGGGTTGCCTATGTTCCAGCCGGGAGCGCCGGCCACCAGTCGCTGATGCGTCCGTCCGCGAAAACGGCGATGTCGCCGAACTGTTGCAGCACGGCTTCGCTCTGGCGCGGGCGAAGGAAGACGAAATCGTCCGGCCGCAATCCCTGCACGCCGGAGCCGACGAGCAGCTGCTGGTTCGACGAAGTGCCGTACAGGCCGGTCTCCGCCAGCCCGGCGGGGGAGACCGGATCGGCCAGCCAGTTGCCGCCATAGATGAAGTAGGCCTGGCGCTGGTTGACGTCCCATGCGGAGGCAATTGCGCCGATGGTCTCCACCCCGTAGGGCAGGACGAATTCGCGGCCTGCCTTGAGCACGGGGGCGGCGATGAAGGCGGCGGGCGACAGGTCGTGCAGCAACGGGACATCGAAATCGCTCGGCTTGAGCAGTGCGGAACCGAGGGCCAGTTCGTTGGCGTCGCCGCTGCCGTCGTGCAGCCGGTAGGTCAGCGATCCGCCGGTGTTGAAGCAGGCGGGTGCACCGTGCGGCATTGCCTTGCGCCCAAGCGACGCGCATTCGGCGTATCGCCGCTTGGATTCGGCGAGCGCACGTTCGCGCAGGCCGGGGATGTCCGGCAGCTTGGCGACGTGCGCGTCGTATCCCATCAGCCCTGCGAGTTCGAGGCGGGGTTCCGAGACGATGATGCCGATCATTTCCTGCAAGTCCCGGACGCTCTCCACGCCGCCCCGGTGCAGCCCGACGTCGATTTCGATGTTGAGGCGCATCTGCAGGCCGCGGCCCTGCGCCAGCGAGCGATACTGCGCCAGCCGTTGCGGCGTATCGACCAGCCATTGCAACTGGCGCTCGGGACGGAAGCCCTTGTTCGCGGCGCTATCGTAAAAGCGTGCCGCCGCCGCCACAGGCAGGGGTTTTCCGAGCAGGAGTTCTGTGCCGGGACGTTCGGCGGTGAGCCGCTGCAAGGCGGGGAGGCTGAATACCATGAGCCTGTGCGTGGCGGCGCCTTGCATGAGCTGATCGAGCAGCGGGAGGCTGGGCAGGGACTTGGCGACGAGGCGCAGCCGCATTCTGTCGCCGATATGCGCAAGCACGCGCTGCGTATTGGCAAGCATGCGCTCGCGGTCGATCACCATGGTCGGCGTGGCGATGCCCGCTGCGGCCAGCGCCCGCGACATTCCTTCGAAATACGCGGAGTGCCGTGCGCCGGCATCGCTGGGGCGGAAGGCGAGCAGGGCGGCGCCCGCGCCCGCGCCGAGCGCTGCGAGGAAAGTGCGGCGGCCGGCAGGCATCAGGCGGCTCCGAACAGCGTGCGCAAGTGCGGGTTGAGCATGCGGCCGCGCGGATCGAACCCTTGCCGGACTTCATGAAAATCCTTCCAGCGCGGGTACAACTGCGCCAGTTCGCGCGCCGTGAAGTCGTGCAGCTTGCCCCAGTGCGGGCGGCCGCCGTACTTGCGGAAGACCGGGCCGATGTCGGACAGCAGGTAGTTCCAGGCTTCGTCATGGGCCGCATGGACGGCGATGGAGCAGCTGTCGCGCTGGTAGAAAGGGCTGAGCCAGGCATCGTCGGCCTTCACATAGCGGAACTCCACCGGAAAGAACACCTCGTTGCGCTTTTCCAGCGTGCGTATTACTTCCTTCACGCAGGCGATGCCGGCTTCCCGCGGCACATGGCACTCGGACTCGTTGAAGCGCGTGCGGCGCGTCGTCGACAGAAGGCGCCAGGAGCGGTTGCGCGCTTCTTCGGGGGGCGCCCCATCGATCAGCCTCGCGGCGGCCCAGCGTCGCAGCTCGGGAAAGCGGCCGAGCCAGTCGCGCAGCCGGCGCAGGTCGCGCAGCGCATCCTCATCCTGCTGCGGCGGCATCCACACATCGTTGCCGGTGTAGAGGTCGTACGTGATCGCCGCCGCGTATCCGGTAAACGGCAGGTAGTAGAACTCGAAATTGCGGTGCCGCGCCGCCAGTTCCGGCGCAAGCGGCAGCAGCTCGTCGATGGGCTTGAGCCAGACGCGGCGCTGCAGGTTATAGGCGGGCACCACGCGCAATGTCATCTGCGTGATGACGCCCAGGCAGCCGAGCGAGACGCGCGCCGCCGCGAAGACGTCCGGGTGGCGGCGCTGGTCGCATTCGATGATGCCGCCCTGCGGCGTGACGATGCGCAGCGCCAGGACGTCCGCGTGCAGCGCGGGCAGGGCGGCGCCGGTGCCATGCGTGCCGGTGCTGACGGCGCCGGCCAGAGTCTGCATGTCGATGTCCGGCAGGTTGCGCAAGCCGAGGTAATGCGGGTCGAGCTGTCGCGAGAGGACGTTCAGGCGCGTACCGGCGCGTACCGTGGCCGTGCCCGCACCGGTATCGACGGAGACGACGCCGGACAGCCGGTCCAGCGCGAGCAGGGTGCCCTCGGTCGGCACCAGGGGGCTGAATGAATGGCCCGAGCCGACGCAACGCACCGGCCCGCCTGCCTGCCGCAGCAGCGCGGCAATCTCGCTTTCATCCGCCGGCGTTGCCAGCGCCTGCGCCTTGCAGTGCTGCAGGCCCGACCAGTTGCGCCAGGTGAAGGATGGGGCCGGCGGATCGGGCTGGGCAGTTGCGGCGAACAGCCGGGCGCCATATCCGGCTGCGAGTCCGCCCAAGCCGGCTTTCAGGAATGCACGCCGGCGCAGAGTTGTCCGTTTCATGCCGCCGCTCCGCCGCTCATGAAGCGGATCAGGTCGCGCAGATCGTCCCGGTTGCAATCGTTGCACAGGCCGCGGGCGGGCATGGCCTTGAATCCTTCGAATGCATGGTCGACCAGTTGTTCCATTCCCTTGCCGGCCAGGGGCTTCCATTGCGGCGCGAAACCCGTGAGCGGCGCGCCGCTGCCATCGACGGCGTGGCAGCCCATGCAGGAGCGCTCATAGCGTTCCGCCAGGCGTGCGTCGTCCGGGCGCAGCGCTTGCGCGCGTGCGATATCGGCCGCGGCGGGCTTGCCGTTGCCGGCGCAGGCGGCAAGTGCCACGATGACCGGCGCCAGCATGTTCAGTCGCATTGGTCTTCCTCTCGTAGTGCGCTCGATAGGAAGATTCTCTAGCGGTTTGGGGACGCTTATGCGGGCCGCGGCTTGGCCTGGGAAGCCAATCGCTGAACCCGGCAGGCCCGGCTTACAGCAGTTCTGCGAGCGCTTCGGCCGGCCTGGGCGGCGACAACAGGTAGCCCTGGATTTCGTCGCAGCCCTCTGCGCGGAGGAAGGCCGACTGCTCGTCCGATTCGACGCCCTCGGCGATGACGGACAATCCAAGGTTGTCGGACATCGCGATGATGGTGCGGATGATCGCGCAGTAATGACTGTCGGCAGGGGTATCCCTGACGAAGGACTGGTCGATCTTCAGGCGGTCGATGGGCAGCTGCGTCAGGTAGGACAGCGACGAGTAACCGGTGCCGAAATCGTCGATCGCCACCGTCACGCCGAGCGCCTTGAGCTGGTTCAGCTTGGCGACGGTTTCCTCGATGTTTTCGAGGATCGAACCCTCGGTGATTTCCAGCTCCAGCAGGTCCGGCGGGAGGCCGGTGCGCTCCAGCGCCGACCGCACCTCGGCGACAAAGCCCTCATGCAGGATTTGCCGGGCGGTGATGTTGACGCCGACCCGCAGCCTCAGCTTCCTTTCCCGCAGCCAGTACGCCGCCTGCTCGCAGGCGCGGTGCAGCACCCAGTTGCCGATGGGGATGATCAGGCTGCTTTCCTCGCTGATGGGAATGAATTCCTGCGGCGAAATCATCCCGATGCCGGGGCGCTGCCAGCGCAGCAGCGCTTCCACGCCGATGATGTCGCCGGTGTGCAGGCTGCGCTGCGGCTGGTAGTACATCACCATTTCATCGCGGTCGACCGCGTGCCGCAGCGCCATGCGCAGCTCCATGCGGCGCGAGGCGGAGCGGGCCATCGATTCGTTGAAGAAGCGCCAGCAGTTGCGGCCGGAGAGCTTGGCCCGGTACATCGCGGTATCGGCATTGCGGATCAGGGTTTCGCTGTCGCGCCCGTCGTGCGGATACAGGCTGATGCCGATGCTCAGGCCGACGTAGAGCTCCATCCCGTTGATGCGGATCGATTCGGAAACCGACGCGCACAGCTTTTGTGCAATATGCTCGATGGCGGGGCGGGCGTCGTCGAGTTCCTCCAGCAGCACGACAAACTCGTCGCCGCCGACGCGGGCAACGGTATCCGACTGCCGCAGGCAGGCGTTGATGCGCTCGGCGACGCAGCACAGCACCCGGTCGCCGATTACGTGGCCCAGGGTATCGTTGATGGTCTTGAAGTGGTCGAGATCGAGGAACATCAATCCCAGCCGGGTCTGCCGCCGTTCGGCGGTCGGGATTGCATGCTGGATGCGGTCGGCGAAGGTTTGCCGGTTGGGAAGCCCGGTCAGGTGGTCGTAATGGGCCATCTGGTAGAGCTGCCGTTCCGAGGCGCGCTGCTCGGTGATGTCCTTGCAGATCACGATGAATGCCCATGTCCGTCCGTGCTTGTTGCGCACCACCGTCATGCTGTTGAGCAGGATCAGCTCCTGCCCGGCCTGCGTCCTGGCATGCGACTCTCCCTGCCATGTGCCGGTTGCCCTCAGCGATGCCTTCACTGTCTCGAAGAACTGGGGGCGGTTGAAGTCGTGCGCGATGGTAGATACCGGCGCGCCGGCGAGCTGCTCTTCCGCGTAGCCCAGCAGTGAGCAGAACGCCTTGTTGACGCGCAGTATCGTTCCCTCGCGCGACACGATGATGATGCCCAGAAGACTGCTCTCGAATACTTTCGCGGCCAGTTCGAGTTCCTGGTATGCGCGCTTGCGTTCGGTGGCGTCGACCATCACGCCGCGCAGGGTGGGGTTGCCGTCCGCATCGGACATGGCGAGGTGGTTCAGCAGCCATACCTCATGCCCGTCCGGATGGACCAGCCGGTGTTCCATGTAGGAGGGAAGGGTGGGGATGGCGTCGAGCACCTGCTCGCGGGCGGTTCCCAGATGTATTTCCCAGAAGCGCTCGTCGCGCAGCCATTCCTCCGACGGGTAACCGGTGATCTTGGCCGCACTGTTGCTGACATAGCGGAAACGCAGGCTCGGATACTCCGCTTCCCAGACAATGCCGTCGATGCCATTGACGAGCTGCTGGAAACGCCGTTCGGAGCGCACCAGGACCTTGTTCTTGTCTTCCAGCTTTTCCTGCGTCTGCAGCAGGGAAACGAGTTGCGTGCGCAGCATCGCGATCAGCAAGACCATCAGCGCGGCCGAGGCGGCGCCCCATGCCAGGGAGTGGCGCATGCGTCGCGCCCAGGGCGCCAGCACATCGTCCCTGGAAATCGATGCGACCGACAGGAAGGGAAAATTCGCCGATTCCGCGTACCCGACGATGCGCGATGTGCCGTCCACGGCGCCCGCGTCCACATGGTAAGAGCCGGCGGGGGCATTGCGGAAGTGGTCGAACAGCGGCGCGCCGGCGATGTTCTTGTCGAGCGCCTTCTCCGCCAGCGGGCTTTCGACCAGCACCCAGCCGTCCCGGCGCACCAGCAGCAGGCGGCTGTCGGCGCCGAGGTTCAGGGAGCGGTAGAAGCTTTCGAAATAGGCGATCGACATGCCGGCGACGAGAATCATATGCAGCGAACCGTCACGGGCCCGGATGCTGCGCGAGATCGTGAACACCCATTGGCCGCTGGTACGGCTTTTGACGGCGCGCGACACGTACACCGCATCGCTTCGCGCCGCCTTGTGAAAAGCAAAGTAGTCGCGGTCGCTAACGCTGGCGTGCGGGACAGGATGCCTCAGGCCGCTCGCCACGATATCGCCCTCGGCGTTGACTGCGTTGATGGCTAGGAACTGGGGCAGGGCGTTCGAATAGGACTTGAGCAGCTTGTGCAACGCGGCTTCAGGGAGAGGGCCGGTGCTCAGCCCGTTTTCGCGGATGTCCGCCGCCGCGTTCTGCATCAGCCGGTCGGCCTCGCCGAAGGCGCGGTTGGCATGTTCCCCGAGCGCCTTCGAAATGCGTGCCGCATCCGATTCCGCCGTGCGCAAAGTGCTGTTGTAGTCCTGCACGATGGAAGCGAGGGTGGACGCAAGATAAAGCGCCGGGAAGAGCACCGCCAGCACGAGCAGGCGCCGGCGCATGCGTTGAGCATTGTGTGTATCCAGCATCCGCTGCTCCTCTTGGCGATGTCCTCCCCGAAACGAGTCTGCGACGGCGGAGGCCGAGGCGTTTGCTGTAGCTCAAATGCACGGCGAATGCAGAATCTCGTAATGCGTTTGCGGTTTCATATACCCGACATAAGAGCAAGGTTTATTAATTTTATGTATAATGAGAATCGTTATCATTCTGATTTGCGCGTTTTTGCAATCTCCGCGCGGATTCCGGGCGATGAGCCTTTTTTGACTGAGGATTTGAATGAGCATTTCCCTGCGGTATGTTGCGGCGGCAGTTCTCCTGGCCGTTGCGGCCGGCACTTCCGTCCACGCCCAAGACAACGTCCTGAACCTCTATTCGGCACGGCATTACCAGACCGACCAGATGCTCTATGACCAGTTCACGAAGCAGACCGGCATCCGCATCAACCGCATCGAAGCCGACGACAATGCCTTGCTGGAGCGCCTGCGGACCGAAGGCCGCAACAGCCCGGCGGACGTGATTCTGATGGTCGACGCCGCCCGCCTGTGGCGCGCGCAGGTGGAGGGCCTGTTCCAGCCGGTGCGTTCGAAAGTGCTGGAGGAGCGCATTCCCCAGAACCTGCGCGGCGGCGACGAAGGTCAGGGCGCGCAGTGGTTCGGTTTTTCGACCCGCGCGCGCATCATCGTCTACAACAAGGTCAGCGTGAAGCGCGAGGATGTTGCCACCTATGAATCGCTGGCAGACCCGAAGAACAAGGGCAAGGTCTGCACGCGTTCCGGCTCGCATCCGTACATGCTGTCGCTGATCGGCGCGATGATCGAGCGTAACGGCGAGCCGGCGACGGAAAAATGGGCACAGGGCATGGTCGCCAACTTTGCCCGTCCGCCGCGCGGCGGCGATACCGACCAGATCAACGGCGTGGCCTCGGGAGAGTGCGGCGTCGCGCTGGCGAATTCCTACTATTACGCCCGCATGCTTCGTTCGCCGCGCACCGAAGACCGCGAGGCCATCAACAAGGTCGGCTTCGTCTGGCCGAACCAGGAAACGACCGGCACACATATCAACGTCGCGGGCGGCGCTGTCGCGCGCAACGCGCCGCACCGCGAGGCGGCGGTGAAGTTTCTCGAATATCTGACCAGCGACGAAGCCCAGGCCTACTTCGCCAACGGCAATAACGAATGGCCCGCCGTTCCCGCCGTAACAGTGAAGAACCCGGCGCTGCAGGGCATGGGCAAATTCAAGGCGGAAAACGTGAACGTCACCGCCATCGGCAAGAACCAGGTGGCCGCGCAAAAAATTCTCGACCGCGCCGGCTACAAGTAAGCATTTTTCAGATCGGGGCGCCGGATGCCGGCGTCCTCCAACATCAACCGTCGCCGCCAGCCATTCACTCGATAGCCAGCCAGACGAAACACTTCGAGGATTGGCAATGCAAGAAAAGAACGGGAAACCCCAGGTTTCCGCAACCCCTCCTTTGGCTGACGCGCCGCAGCGCCCGATGCCCGAACGCCGTCTCGCCGGGCTGCCGCTGGGCGCGATGATGTTTGCCGTCTCCATGTCCAGCATCGCGCAGACCGCGGCGCCGGAACAGGTCTTGCCGGCGGTGAACGTCAAGGGCGTGAAGGAAACACAGAGCAAGGAATCGGTGCGCACCACCACCACCAGCATCGGCAAGGGCCAGCAGGACATCAAGGACATCCCGCAGTCGGTCACCGTGATGACCGAAAAGCTGATGGACGACGCGAAGCTGTCCACCCTGCGCGAGGCGCTGCACTACACGGCCGGCATCACCTTCGCCGCCACCGAAAACGGCACCGACCAGGACATCCGCATGCGCGGCTTCCCGGTGGCGACCACCGGCGACCTCCTCATCGACGGCATGCGCGATCCTTCCCAGTACGACCGCGATACCTTCAACTATGACCGCGTCGAAGTGATGCGCGGCTCCGCGTCCATGCTGTTCGGGCGGGGCTCGACGGGCGGTGTGATCAACCAGGTCAGCAAGCGCCCCTTCCTGGCCGACCAGCATGAAGTGGCGACCACGGTCGGCACCCACGGCAACAAGCGCGTCACCGGCGACTTCAATTTCAAGACCGGCGAGGATGCGGCACTGCGCCTGAACGTGATGCGCCATGTGGCCGACAACAAGGGCGCGGAAA
This sequence comes from Noviherbaspirillum sp., assembly GCF_035654295.1. GTDB lineage: Bacteria > Pseudomonadota > Gammaproteobacteria > Burkholderiales > Burkholderiaceae_D > Noviherbaspirillum. Next base: position 20,298 of record NZ_DASRXF010000124.1, read on the forward strand.
TCGACAAGTACGGCATCGCGCCGAGCTTCAGCTGGGGCATCGGCACGCGCGACGAATTCAATATCGGCCTGTTCCATCTCGATACGGACAACATCCCCCAGGCCGGCATCGCCTACCTCGGCGGCACCGTTCCCGACATCGAAGCGGGCAACTTCTACGGCACCCGCAGCGATTACATGCTGGGCAAGGCAACCTACGCCAACTTCGCCCACATCCATCGCTTCGGCGAGGGCGCGGAGCTGCGCACGCAAGTCCGCAGCGGCAAGTTCGACCGCGCGCAATGGAGCAGCCGCGCACGCTTCCTCGACGCAACCGCCACCACAGCCAGCCTGAGCGCGGCAACCCGCTTGCAGCGCAACGGTCTGGCGCCGCGCAAGGATGAGTACCGCGGCACCTACGCACAGAGCGACTACAGCGACAAGTTCAACTGGTTCGGCGTGCAGCACGCGGTGCTCGCCGGTATCGACGCGGCCTATGAAGAGGCGGACCGTTTCGGCGCCGCCGGCGTGGTGGGAACCAACTTCGACAAGGGTATCACCCTGGTCGGCACGCCCAATGACGGCACCACGCTCGGCGTATTGCCGACGTATCGCCCGACCAGCGCCTACGAGGCGAAGTCCTTCGGCGCCTACCTGCAGGACGTGGTGCAGGTCGCACCCGCGTGGAAGGTGCTCGGCGGCATCCGCTTCGACAGCTTCAGCGGCGACTTCGAGCAGATCACCTACTCGGCGGCCGGCGTGCCCACGCGCACCGTATCCAGCCTGTCCGAGTCGCCGGTCAGCTATCGCACCGGCGTGCTGTACCAGCCGACCAGCGCCTCCTCGTTCCACCTTTCGTACGGTACCTCGTTCAACACCGCGGCCGACACCTACCAGTACGTGACGCCGCAGAACGCCAACACGCCGCCCGAAAAGAGCCGCAACATCGAACTCGGCGCGAAACTGGACTGGCTGGACGGCAAGCTCTCTACGCGTGCGGCCCTGTTCCGCACCGAGAAATACAACGAGCGCACCACCGATTCCGATTTCGCCGGTCAGGCCTATCTGCTGTCCGGACGCCGCCATTCCACCGGCGTCGAATTCGACGTCGTCGGCAGGCTGGCGCCGAAGTGGGAGGTCTACATGTCGTATTCCTACCTGCACAAGGCGACCATCGACGCCATCGGCAGCGCGCAAGCGGCCGTGGTGGGCTCGCCGGTCGGACTTACGCCCAAGCATACCGGCGCACTGTGGCTGAGCTACCAGGCCACCCCGCAGCTGCGCGTCGGCGGCGGCATCCACGGTGCCTCCGTCAACCGTCCGCTGCAAGGGACGACCGGCGCTGCCAGCACGACCGCCAAGGCACCGGGCTATGTGGTCGGCGACTTGATGGCGGAATATGTGATCGATGAAACCTGGACCGCGCAGCTCAACGTCAACAACGTCACCAACCGCACCTACGGCGACCAGCTGTATCCGGGCTTCTCGATCAGCGGCCCGGCACGCACGGCGCTGCTGACGCTGGTGGCACGTTTCTAAGTTATTCAGCATGCTCCTTCATCTGAAAAACGTCTTGTCGAAGGATGAAGTCCGCCGGGCGAGGGAAGTCCTCGCCCGGGCCCCCTGGGCCGACGGCCGGAC
>NZ_DASRXF010000125.1:0-66041 GCF_035654295.1 Noviherbaspirillum sp.
TGCGGCGGATACATCCGCCCCGGCGTCGTGTGGTTCGGCGAATCGCTCCCTGCGGCCGCATGGACACGCGCCGCCGAGGTGCTTGAAACGTCCGACGTGTTTTTCTGCATCGGTACCTCGAGCCTGGTCGAGCCTGCCGCCAGCCTGCCGCGGTATGCGCGCTCGTGCGGACGCACTGTGATTCAAATCAATCCGGAAGCCACCGGTCATGATGAGATTGCGCATTATGTATTGCGCGGGAAGTCGGGCGAGGTGCTGCCCGCGCTGCTGAAGGCCGCGTGGCCGCGGGCCGGCCGAGCGCGTCTTCCTTCTTAAGGGGATTCTTCCATGCAAAACGATGAACAGGCGATCAGGGCGCTGGTCGATGAATGGCAGACCGCTTCAGCGGAAGGCAACCTGCAGCGTCTCGGCGAGCTTATGGCCGAGGATGTCGTCTTCCTCGCCCCGGGCCAGGCGCCGATACGCGGCCGGCAAGCTTTCATGGATGCATTTCGCGAAGGCATGAAGCATTACCGCATCGAGTCGCAAGGAGAGATCAAGGAATTGCAGATCACCGACGACCTCGCCTATTGCTGGACCCACCTCACCGTCACCGTCACCCCGCATCGCGAAGGCCTGCCGATGCGCCGTTCGGGCAATGCACTGTCCATCCTGCGCAAGCGGCCCGAGGCAGGCTGGGTCATCGTGCGTGACGCCAACATGCTTTCACCCGAACCTGTCTCCATGCCCGCCTGAGCTGCGGAACTTTCCCGCATCCCGTTCCTCACTCCTGCTGTCATCTCCCAATTGATACAGGAGGCATCATGGACGTGCAGGAACAGGCTTTCGGCGAGCTGAAACAAGTCGCCGATCTCGTCGATGAAATCAAGTTCGCCATGCTGACCACGGAGGAGCCGGACGGCACCCTTCGCAGCCGGCCCATGGCCACCATGCAGATGGACGCCGCGGGCTGCCTGTGGTTCTTCACTGCATTCTCTTCGCCCAAGGTTGAAGAAACGGAACAGCACCACCAGGTCAACCTCAGCTATGCGCGCACCGACAAGCAGGATTACCTGTCGATTTCCGGCACCTGCGAGGTCGTGCGCGACAAGGACAAGATGCGCGCCCTGTGGTCGCCGTGGATCAAGCCCTGGTTCCCGCAGGGGCTGGACGATCCCGATCTTGTGCTCCTGAAAGTCACCGTCACCGAAGCGGAATACTGGCTTGCACCCGGCAGCGCCGCCGTCCGCCTGTACGGCCTCGCCAAGGGCATGTTGACCGGGAATACCGACGCGCTCGGCGAGCATCGGAAGATCGTCATGTGAGCTTGCGGACTGTAAGGCTTACCGTGGCAGTGTAAGAAAGTCCCGCCGGGCCGTGCAGGAGACATCCTCGCCTCCTGCTTGAGGTCGGCACGGAAGTTGCGACGCCTGCCCATTCTGTCCATTCGCGCGTTCCGCGAAGATCACGAAAGGAGTAAAGCATGTCCCTTAATCTATTTAGTGCAAAAGGATGTCCGCTCGAACAGCAGCGATTTACCTGGCGCGACATGGTAGGCAAGCCGATCAGCAAGCTCGATGACGACGCCTTCACGCGGGTCCGCATCATCCTCATGAACGGTATCGAACTCGAAGCCCTGCGCTTCCAGCACATGGCGGCGCGCATGAGCCGCGAATTGCGGCTGAAGCTGGCGCAAGTGCGCCGCACCGAACAGCACCAGGCCACCATGGTGAACTGGCTGCTCGGCCCCGATCATTCACCCTTGGAAACCACGATTGCCTATGAGCAGGTCGCCATTGAAGTGACCGCCTCCGTCGCACAGCGCGAGCCGGATCCTTATTTCGCACAGGCATACCGCTTCGGCCTGCTGGAGGATTTCGATCACCTGTATCGCTATTCCGCGCTGCTCGACCGCCTCGAAGGAAAGGATGCGAACAACATCCTGCAGAGCTACACGGACATCCTTCCCGGCCGTCCGACGGTCGACGAGCACCGGCACCCGCAGGACGATGTGCGCGATTCCTACGACCGCGCCACCGCGGCTCCGCTGACCAAGATCCACGCGCTGATGATCACGGCGGCCGAATTCCAGACCCATGACTACTACATGAACGTCGGTCCGCAGTTCGCCGATCCGGTGGCGCGCCAGCTGTATGCGGAGATCGCTTCCATCGAAGAGCAGCACGTGACGCAGTACGGCTCGCTGATCAGCCCCGACGAAACGCTGCTGGAGCAATGGCTGATGCACGAAGCGGTCGAGGTCTACAACTATTACAGCTGCGTGCAGCAGGAAACCAATCCGCGCATCAAGGCGATCTGGGAACGTTTCCTCGACTACGAGCTGGGTCACTTCAATACGGTGGCGGAACTCTTCAAGCAGCATGAAAAGCGCGACCCCGCCGAGCTGTTCCCGACCGATCTTCCCGAGCCGGTGCAGTTCGCCAGCCAGCGCGACTTCGTGCGGCAGGTGCTGGCGCAGGAAGTCGACATGCGCGCCCTGGGCACCCAGTTCGTCAACAAGTCGCAGGAAAGCCAGGCATCGATCGATTACCGCAACCACATCAACTCCGACGGCTCGCCGAGCGAATCCGTCGCCGGTGGCTACATCTGGTCGCCGGGCACCGAGCTGAACCGCAAGGTCGCGGTCGCCGTGTAACCCACGCATGAACACAAGGAGCAGCGATGAAAGAGCAAACCCCGATGGGCATGAACCGCACCGGCATGCAGATGTCTCCGTTGGATGCCAGTGCAATGACAGGCGCGCCGGCGTCGATGACGCCGGCCACGCCGGGTGACGACAGCGCGCTGGCCGAAATGCGTAGCGCCTATATCGCCGAGTCCGATCCGATCGGCTCGGTGCCCCTGCCAGGTACGGTGAAGGGCGCGATGACGACCGGTATCTCCATGCTGACCGGCGACCAGCCCCAGCTATTGCTGGACAAGCTGGGCGAGCGCCTCGCCTTCGAGCGCACCGGCACGCGGTTGTACGACGCCCTGATCACGAAGTTTGAAACCATGCAGGACCAGTCCACCAGCATGACCCTGGCCGACCTGCAGAAGATCCGGCAGGACGAGGCGCGCCACTTCGCCATCGTGGCCGGCGCGATCGAATCGCTGGGCGGCGATCCGACCTCGCAGACGCCGTGCGCCGACCTCGTGGGCGTGGAATCGATGGGCCTGATGCAGGTGGTAACCGATCCGCGCACGACGATCGCGCAGTGCCTGCACGCCGTCCTCGTAGCGGAGATGACGGACAACGCGGGCTGGGAATTGCTGATCGCCCTGGCCGAAGACCAGAACCAGAATTCGCTCATCAGCGACTTCTCGGTTGCGCTCGACGAAGAGCGCGTTCACTTGCAACAGGTGAACAGCTGGTTCCAGGAGGCGACGATAGGCGAGGTCATCTCCAGCGGTGCGCTGGTCGACGATGTCGGCGACGCCAGCACTTCGCAGCAATTGCACTGAGGGCAGTCACGCGCCCGTGAGGTAGGCCACCAGCTGCCTGCCTTGCGAGGAGAGCCCTTCCAGGCTGCGCACGCAGAGCCGCAGCTCGCGCGTTGCCCAACCGTCGTCGAGCGTCACGATGGCGGCGGGCAGCGTGCTGCTGTGGCGCTGCGCCGCCGCTTCCGGCAGCACCGCCACGCCGACGTTCTCGGCCACCAGCTGCGCAATGGCAAAGAAGCTCGGCGCGCGCACGCGCACCGTGAGCGGCTTGCCGAGCAGGGTGGCCATCTCTTCCACGAAGCGCTGCATCGCCCGTTCTTCCTGCATTCCGACGAAAGGAAAGCCGAGCGCGTCGCGAAACAGGCAATGGCCGCGGCCGGCGAGGACGTGGTCCCTGGGTACGAAAAGCACGAGCCGGTCCTGGCGGAACGGCAGCGATACCACGCCGTGCATCGGGATGTTGCCGTCCAGGACACCGATGTCGGCATCGCCCGCCTGCACCGCGTGCAATACCTCCTGGCTGGGCCGTTCCTCGACATGCAGGTCGACTTCCGGAAAGTCCTTGAGGAAGGGGCCGAGCGCCGGCGGCAGGAAAGTGCTGTTGGCCACCGTGTTCGCCGCCAGCCGCACGCTCACCCGCCGTCGTCCGGCCAGCCCCTCCAGCGCCTGCGCCAGGTGCTGCGCCTCGGCCAGCACCCGCCGCGCATGGTCGAGCGCGATGCGGCCGGCCGGGGTGGCCGCCATCCCGTCGGCTTGCCGCTCGAACAGCCGCATGCCCAGGCGTTGTTCGAGCAGGCGCAGCCGGTTGCTCGCGGCCGAGAGCGCAATCGGAAAGGCGGCGGCGGCGCGGCTCAGGCTGCCGGCGTCCGCAATGGCAACAATCAGGCGCAGGTCGGTCAGGTCGAAATGCAAGGTTTCTCCAGACGCGAAGGCTGAGTTCAGAAAATACGCATTTTAGCGGTTTTGACTACACGGCAGAATAAGGGGAGGCGCAGATTTCATTCACCCCATGACCCAGACCATCTCCCTCCATTTCAGCCGCTGGCTCCACGACGGCCGCCTGTTCGCGGTGCTTGCCGCCGCCGGCTTCTCCATGAAGGCGGTGTTCGTCAAGCTCGCCTATGCCGCCGCGCCGGTGGATGCCGTGACCCTGCTGGCGATGCGGATGGGATTTGCGCTACCGCTGTTCCTCTGGCTGATTCTGCGCACCAGCGAGGGGGCGTCGCGCCTAAGCGCGGGCGACAGCGTGCGGGTGCTGATGCTGGGCTGCGTCGGCTACTACCTGTCCAGCCTGTTCGATTTCTACGGCCTGACCTACATCACCGCCGGCCTGGAGCGCATGATCCTGTATCTCTACCCGACCCTGGTGCTGCTGTTGCAAGCCTGGATGTCGCGTCAGCCGCCCGGCAAGCAGGCCTGGCAGGCAATGGCAATCTGCTATGCCGGCCTGGCCATCGCCTTCGCCCACGACCTGCGGCAAAGCGGGCAGGGCGTCGACGTGATCACCGGCGCAGCCTGGGTGTTTGCCAGCGCGGTGACCTATGCCTTCTATTACCACGGCACCGGCAGCATGGTCGGGCGCATCGGATCCACCCGGCTGGCCGGCCTCGCCGGGAGCGCATCTTGCCTGCTCGTGCTCGGGCATTTCTTCCTGTTCGGACAGCCGCAGGCGCTGGCAACCCTGCCGGCCGCGGTGTGGGGGCATGCGCTGATGATGGCGGTGTTCTCGACCGTCCTCCCCGTCTGGTGGCTATCCCTGGCCATCCAGCGCCTGGGCGCCGGCCAGGCGGCGGCCATCGGCACGATGGGGCCGGTGATGACGGTGTTCGCCGCATGGCTGCTGCTTGGCGAATCGATGTCCCTGCTCCAGCTGGCGGGCCTCGCGCTGGTCATGTTCGGCATCACGCGCCTGAAGGCCAAACCGGCAGCCGGCCGGTAGCACCCGGCGTGCTGCTGCCAGAGTGTCTACTCTCTTTGCCAAGCGCGCCGTGCAACGGTTGCACCGGCGCGGCGGGCACGCAACACCTCGTCTAAAATAGATGATTCCATTCATTGTCGTACGGCAACTTATCCTCAACACTCCCTCTCATGATTTACGCGAAGTACACGCTTGACGATGTCGAGAAGCGGGCCCTGCTCGGCGTTGCCGAAAGTGGTTTCAGCGTTTCCACACTCGCCGATTTCAAGCAATGGATCTCCGGCCCGGTCAAGGCCTATTTCCCGCATGAGCGCATGGTTTGCGCCATCGGCCAGCTGTTCGGCGAGCAGATCCGTATCCAGCACCTGCTCGGCGTCAATTGTCCCGACGCCTGCATCGAGCGCTTCGACAGGATCACGAACTGCCGCGAGCGCAGCATCGTGCAGCGCTGGCTGACGCAATACCGGGCGCAGATCATCAACTCCGCCGACATGCAAAAGTGCCTGTCGCCGCAGGAGCGGGAGAATGCGCTGGCGGCCGGGGTGAGCAATCTCGCTGCTTTCGGCTGCCTCGACCTTGGCGGGCAGGGCGGCAGCTACTTCAGCTTCGGGCAGATGCCAGAACAACTCACCGCGCGGCACGCATTCAAGCTCGAACTGCTCATGCCCTACCTGCACCTGACGCTCTCGCGCGTCGTGCATCAGGGCGGCGCCGGGTTGCGCGAGGATGCGCATCGCGTGCAGGCCCTGACCCGGCGCGAGCAGGAAATCCTTGCCCTCATGTCCACCGGCATGTCCAACCGCGCGATCGCGGAAAAGCTGTCGCGCAGCGAACTGACGGTGCAGAACCACGTTCATGCGATTTTCAAGAAACTCGGCGTGCGCAACCGCGTCGCCGCGGTCGCGAATTATCGCGGCCATGTCCCTTCCGTTGCCGGCAGCCGAGGTACTTAAACAGTTTCATCACCACTACGGCGCAACAAACCAATAAATACCGCCGGTATTCACTCACGGGGAGACATTCGTGCTTAGCAATCTGACGATCAAAACGCGGCTGGTTTTCGTGATCGGCTTTCTATCGCTGCAACTGATCATCGGCGGCATCCTTGGCATATCGAACCTCGGCTTCGCCAACGGCGCGATGAAGTCGCTGTACGACGACCGGCTGGTCGCGCTCGGCCAGCTCGACGAGATCGTTCGGCTGCTCGACGCCAACCAGCTGCTGGTGGCCAAGGCGGTCACCGGCAAGGTGGACCAGATTCCGAAGTACGTCGGCGAGGTGGAGGCCAACATCCAGAAGGTCGGCAAGGTGTGGGATACCTATATGGCGACCAAGCTGACGACGGAAGAAAAGCAGCTCGCGGACCAGTTCGCCCAAAGCCGCGGCAAATTCGTGGCCGAGGGCCTGCAGCCCGCACTCGCCGCACTGCGCGGCCAGGACACGGGACAGGCGACCGAACTCCTGCATGGGCCGATGAACGACTTGTACCAGCCGGTGAAGCAGGGCATCGACAAGCTCATCGTCCTGCAGCTGGACGTGAGCAAGCGCGAGTATGAAAACTCGCAGGCGACCTATGCGATGGTGCGCAATATCGCCGTTGCCGGCGTGCTGCTCGGCCTTGTCCTGGCCATGCTTGTCGGCACCTGGCTGGTGCGCTCGATCACCCGTCCGCTCGAAAAAGCGGTCCGCATCGCCGGTGCCATTGCCGCCGGCGACCTGACGCAGCGCATCGAAGTGCAATCCAGGGATGAAACCGGCCGCCTGATGCAGGCGCTCAAGGAGATGAACGAAAGCCTGGAAAAGATCGTCGCCGAAGTGCGCAATGGCACGGAAACGATCGCAACCGCCTCCGGCGAGATCGCGGCTGGCAACCAGGACCTGTCCTCGCGTACCGAGCAGCAGGCCAGCTCGCTGGAGGAAACCGCTTCGTCGATGGAAGAGCTGACCTCCACCGTGAAGCAGAACGCCGACAATGCACGCCAGGCCAACCAGCTCGCCGCATCCGCATCGGAAGTGGCGGTGCGCGGCGGCACGGTGGTCGCGGAGGTGGTGGACACGATGAGCGCCATCAATGCGTCGTCGAGCAAGATTGTCGACATCATCGGCGTGATCGACGGCATCGCCTTCCAGACCAACATCCTTGCCTTGAATGCCGCCGTTGAGGCAGCGCGTGCCGGCGAGCAGGGCAAAGGCTTCGCGGTCGTCGCCGCCGAAGTGCGCAACCTCGCCCAGCGCTCCGCTGCCGCGGCCAAGGAGATCAAGTCGCTGATCGACGATTCCGTCGAAAAGGTGCACACCGGCGCCGAGCTCGTCAACCGTGCCGGTGCGACGATGGATGAGATCGTCGAGAGCGTCAAGCGCGTGACCGACATCATGGCCGAGATCTCCGCCGCCAGCGGCGAGCAGACCGCCGGCATCGAACAGATCAACCAGGCCATCGCGCAGATGGACCAGGTGACCCAGCAGAACGCCTCGCTGGTCGAGCAGGCGGCCGCCGCCTCCGAGGCGATGCAGGACCAGGCCGCCAAGCTGGCCGGTATGGTCGGGGTCTTCAAGATCGCCGGCACGCATGCCGTCGCGGCGCCCGCCAGGCCGGCTGCGAGGGCAGCCAAGACGAAGGTGGTCAGTGCACCTGCCGTACGCCGCGTGCCGCAAGTGCACGCTGCGGCGGGCAGCGAGTGGGAAGAGTTCTGATCTAGCCCGCCTAATAGGAGCGCCGGCCAGTCCGCGCCGGCGCCTCCAGCTTCAACTTGTTCCCGATCAAAGGCATTGCCAACCACGCCCCCTGATGCGGGCGTGGTGTTTGCTTATGAACAAGAACTCACCCATCCGCATCGGGGCGGGCTGCAAAAACAAGAGGTTATATTGCAGCGCACAGTAGAAAAAGCACGGTCAGACTATAAAATGGAGCTTGTTGCGCAAGTGTACAAATGAGCGATTCCGTCCGTATCGACAAATGGCTGTGGGCCGCCCGATTTTTCAAGACCCGTTCGATGGCGACCGACGCTGTGGATGGCGGAAAGGTGCGCCTGAACGGCGAGCGCACCAAACCGGCGCGCGGCGTGAAAACAGGCGACTTGCTGGAAATCGACAACGGCTCGACCGAGTGGGAAGTGGTGGTCGAGGGACTGTCCGACACGCGGGGCTCGGCCGCCGTCGCGCAGACGCTCTACACGGAGACTGAACGCAGCATTGCGGAGCGGCAGAAGAAGGCAGAACAACGAAAGCTGTTCCGGGAACCAGGCGAAGCGATCAAGGGGCGACCAACCAAACGCGACAGGCGGCAACTGGACAAGCTCTAGAGCGCATCATCCCCGTTTTCACAGGGGCAGAATCACTCTCCAGCCATTTCCAAAAGGCGACGTTTCCCTGCCGATTTTTACCGTAGAGGCCACTAGAATCGACCCTCTAAGTTCCCGTTTGACATTTATACTGCGGTAGATAATAGTACGAGCGTTCGCTTCAGTTCGACCGCGTTGTTTTTTTGATTCTTTGATAGGGCATTACCGTGGCAACTACCATGACTGATTCGACACCCAAATTGATGCGTAAAGGCGAACTCACCCGTGCCGCGATTCTTGACGTGGCACTCGACATCGCCAGCCGTAACGGGCTGGAGGGGCTCACCATCGGTCTGCTCGCAGACAAGATGAACATGAGCAAGTCGGGGGTGTTCGCACATTTCGGTTCACGCGAAGATTTGCAGATCGAAGTCGTCAAGTTGTACCACCATCACTTCGAACAGGAAGTGTTCTATCCGAGCATGAAAGAACCGCGCGGCTTGCCCCGCCTGCAGGCGATGTTCGCCCGCTGGGTCAAGCGCGTGTCGGTTGAAATTGCGTCCGGCTGCATTTACATCAGCGGTGCCGTCGAATACGACGACCGCCCCGGCGCCATCCGCGAGGAGCTCGCCGGCATGGTCCGCGCCTGGAAGAATGCGCTGCGCCGTTGCGTGGTACAGACAATCGAGATGGGACACCTTTCTTCCGAAACCGATCCCGACCAGCTCGTATTCGAAATGTACGGCCTGATCCTCGCCCTGCACCACGACGCACGTTTCCTGAAGTTGCCCGGCAGCGTGAACCGCGCCGAAGTCGGGTTCGAACGCCTCATCAAGAGTTATACGAATCCGCAGTCGGCCGACAAGCCGGCTGCAAAAACGAACCCCAAAACCGCTGTCAAGAAATCAGCCTAATCCGTTTTAGCCGTCAGGAGAAATAACATGGGTCAATACGTCGCTCCCTTGCGTGACATGCAGTTCGTGCTGCACGAGCTGCTCAAGGTTGAAGAAGAGTTCAAGCAATTGCCCGCGCATGCGGAAATTGACAAGGACACGATCAACCAGGTGCTGGAGGAGGGCGGCAAGTTTGCGTCCGAAGTCCTGTTCCCGCTGAATCATTCCGGCGACCGCGAAGGCTGCCACCTGGACAAGGAAACGCACACGGTCAAGACCCCGGCCGGCTTCAAGGAAGCCTACAAGCAGTACGTCGAAGCCGGCTGGCCCTCGCTCGCCGCCGACCCCGAGTACGGCGGCCAGGGCCTGCCGATCGTGGTCAACAACTGCTTCTACGAGATGCTGAACTCGTCCAACCAGGCATGGACGATGTACCCCGGCCTGTCGCACGGCGCCTACGAGTGCATCCACGAGCACGGCACTCCGGAACAGAAGGCGCTGTACCTGCCCAAGCTGGTCTCCGGCGAATGGACCGGCACCATGTGCCTGACCGAGCCGCATTGCGGCACCGACCTCGGCCTGCTGCGCACCAAGGCTGAACCGCAGGTCGACGGCACCTACAAGATCAGCGGCGGCAAGATCTTCATCTCCGCCGGCGAACACGAAATGTCCGACAACATCGTCCACCTGGTGCTGGCACGCCTGCCGGACGCACCGTCGGGCACCAAGGGCATCTCCCTGTTCATCGTGCCGAAGTTCATCCCGAACGCCGACGGCTCGCTGGGCAAGCGCAACCCGATCTTCTGCGGCGCCATCGAAGAGAAGATGGGCATTCACGGCAACTCCACCTGCCAGATGAACCTGGACGGCGCGATCGGCTGGCTGATCGGCGAACCGAACAAGGGCTTGAACGCGATGTTCGTGATGATGAACGCGGCCCGCCTCGGCGTCGGCATGCAGTCGCTCGGCCTGACCGAAGTCGCCTACCAGAACGCACTGGTGTACGCGAAGGACCGCCTGCAGATGCGCAGCCTGTCCGGCCCGAAGGCACCGGACAAGCCGGCCGACCCGATCATCGTGCACCCCGACGTGCGCCGCATGCTGCTGACCGCCAAGGCCTTTGCCGAAGCCGGCCGCGCGTTCAGCTCCTACGTCGCGCTGCAGATCGACCGCGAACTGAACCACCCGGACGAGCAGGTACGCAAGGACGCCGCCGACGAAGTCGCGCTGCTGACCCCGATCATCAAGGCCTTCCTGACCGACAACGGCTGGATCGCCACCTCCGAAGCGATGCAGGTGTACGGCGGCCACGGCTTCATCTCCGAGTGGGGCATGGAGCAGTATGTGCGCGACGCCCGCATCAACATGATCTACGAAGGCACCAACACCATCCAGTCGCTCGACCTGCTGGGCCGCAAGATCCTGATGGACAACGGTGCCAAGCTGCGCAAGTTCGGCGACAAGGTGAAGGCCTTCGTGGAAGCCAACGGCACCGATGAAAAGATGTCCGAGTTCATCACGCCGCTGGGCGACATCGGCGACAAGGTCGGCAAACTGACGATGGAAATCGGCATGAAGGCCTTCCAGAACCAGGACGAAGTCGGCGCCGCCGCCGTGCCGTACCTGCGCGTGGTCGGCCACATGGTGTTCGCCTACTTCTTCGCGCAGATGGCGAAGATCGCGCTGGAAAAGGAAAATTCCGGCGACAACTTCTACAAGGCAAAGCTGGCGACGGCACGCTTCTACTTCGCGCGCCTGCTGCCGGAAACCGCCATGCTGATCCGTCAGGCACGCTCCGGTGCATCCAACCTGATGGCGCTCGACGCAGACCTGTTCTAAGGATTCACCGCAGTTACTCCTCCCCCTTCAAGGGGGAGGTCGGGTGGGGGATGGGTTTCGACAGCACATCTTCGGAACCAAACCCCATCCCCACCCTAACCCTCCCCTTGAAGGGGAGGGAACTTCCGATACGAATTTTAAGGAACCCCCATGTCCAACTTCATCGTCAAGAAAGTCGCCGTTCTCGGCGCAGGCGTGATGGGCGCGCAGATCGCGGCCCACTGCGTCAATGCAAAAGTGCCCGTCGTGCTGTTCGACCTGCCGGCCAAGGAAGGCCCGAAGAACGGCATCGTGCTGCGCGCCATCGAAAACCTGAAGAAGCTGAGCCCGGCGCCGCTGGGCAACAAGGAAGACGCCGCGCTGATCCAGGCCGCCAACTATGAAGACAACCTCGACCTGCTCAAGGGCTGCGACCTGATCATCGAAGCCATCGCCGAGCGCATGGACTGGAAGCATGACCTGTACAAGAAGGTCGCTCCGCACATCGGCGCCAACGCCATCTTCGCCTCCAACACCTCCGGCCTGTCGATCACGGCGCTGTCCGAAGGTTTCGACGCCGAGCTGAAGGCGCGCTTCTGCGGCGTGCACTTCTTCAACCCGCCGCGCTACATGCACCTGGTGGAGCTGATTCCGACCGTCGCCACCCGTCCGGAAATCCTCGACCAGCTCGAAGGCTTCCTGACCACCACCCTGGGCAAGGGCGTGGTGCGTGCGAAGGACACGCCGAACTTCATCGCCAACCGCGTCGGCATCTTCGGCATGCTGGCCACCATCCATGAAGCCGAGCAGTTCGGCCTCGGCTTCGACGTGGTCGACGACCTGACCGGTTCCAAGCTGGGCCGCGCCAAGTCCGGCACCTTCCGCACCGCGGACGTGGTCGGCCTGGACACCATGGGCCACGTGATCAAGACCATGCAGGACAACCTGAAGGACGATCCCTTCGCCGCCGTGTACAAGACTCCGGCGGTGCTGGAGAAGCTGGTCGGCGCAGGCGCGCTCGGCCAGAAGACCGGCGGCGGCTTCTACAAGAAGGCAGGCAAGGAAATCCTGCGCTTCGATGCGGCCAAGGGCGACTACGTCCCCTCCGGCGCCAAGGCAGACGACCTGGTCGCCCGCATCCTCAAGGAAAAGGACCCTGCCAAGAAGATGAAGGCGCTGCGCGAGTCCACCCATCCGCAGGCGCAGTTCCTGTGGGCGATTTTCCGCGACACCTTCCATTACATCGCCGTGCACCTCGAATCCATCGCCGACAACGCGCGCGACGTCGACTTCGCGATGCGCTGGGGCTTCGGCCAGAAGAACGGCCCGTTCGAGACCTGGCAGGCCGCCGGCTGGCAGCAGATTGCCGAGTGGGTCAAGGAAGACATCGAAGCCGGCAAGGCGCTGTGCAATACGCCGCTGCCGCAGTGGGTGTTCGACGGCCGCAACGGCGTGCATACCGCCGAGGGTTCCTGGTCGCCGGCGAAGAAAACCTATGTGCCGCGTTCCAGCCTGCCGGTCTACCAGCGCCAGGCATTCCGCGCGACGCTCGCCGGTGAAGGCGTGCCCGACGGCAGCAACGGCGGCACTACTTTCTTCGAAGACGATTCCGTCCGCATCTGGCACCAGAACGACGATGTGCTGATCCTGTCGCTGAAGACCAAGATGCACGTCATCGGCCCCGGCGTCATCACCGGCCTGGCCAAGGCGATCGAAGAAGCAGAGAAGAACTTCAAGGGCCTCGTGATCTGGAACGCCGATGCGGCCGAAGGCGGTGCCTTCTCCGCCGGCGCTGACCTGCAGGCCATGCTGCCGGCATTCATGGCAGGCGGCGCCGCAGCCATCGGCCCGGAAGTCTCGAAGCTCCAGAACGCCCTGATGAACCTGAAATACGCCAATGTCCCGGTGGTGGCGGCAGTCGCCGGCCTGGCACTGGGCGGCGGTTGCGAACTGATGCTGCACGCCGCCAAGCGCGTGGCCTCGATCGAGTCCTACATCGGCCTGGTCGAAGTGGGCGTGGGCCTGGTGCCGGCAGGCGGCGGCCTGAAGGAAGCCGCGCTGCGCGCCGCCAACGACGCCAAGGGCAACGACATCCTGCAATTCCTGAAGGTGTATTTCACCAACGCGGCCACCGCCAACGTGTCGAAGTCCGCACTCGAGGCGCAGCAGATGGGTTACCTGAAGCAGACCGACACCATCGTGTTCAACCCGTATGAACTGCTGCACGTGGCGAAGGTGGAAGCGCGCGCGATGTTCGACGCAGGCTACCGCGCACCGGCGCAGAAGCTGGTCCCGGTCACCGGCCGCTACGGCATGAACACGATCAAGGCACAGCTGGTCAACATGCGTGACGGCGGTTTCATCTCCGCACACGACTTCAAGATCGGCTCGATGATCGCCGAGATCGTGTCCGGCGGCGACGTCGAGCAAGGCAGCCTGGTCAGCGAACAGTGGCTGCTTGACCTCGAGCGCAAGGCATTCGTGGAACTGCTGAACAATCCGAAGACGCAGGAACGCATCATGGGCATGATGCAGACCGGCAAACCCGTCCGCAACTAACCGGATCTGGAGTACAGAAAATGACGAAACAACTTCAAGACGCATACATTGTCGCCGCCACCCGCACGCCGATCGGCAAGGCGCCGCGCGGCATGTTCAAGAACGTCCGTCCGGACGACCTGCTGGTGCGCGCCATTCAGAACGCGGTTGCGCAAGTGCCGAACCTCGATCCGAAGCTGATCGAAGACGCCATCATCGGCTGCTCCTTCCCGGAAGCCGAGCAGGGCATGAACATGGCGCGTAACGCCGTCATCCTGGCCGGCCTGCCGAACACCATCGGCGGCGTGACCATCAACCGTTACTGCGCATCCGGCATCACCGCCGTGGCGATGGCCGCCGACCGCATCCGCGTCGGCGAAGCCGATGTGATGATCGCCGGCGGCGCCGAGTCGATGTCGATGGTGCCGATGATGGGTCACCATCCCTCGATCAACGGCGCGGTCTTCAAGGACGAGAACGTCGGCCTCGCCTACGGCATGGGCCTGACCGCCGAGAAGGTGGCTGCGCAGTGGAAGGTCACTCGCGAAGAGCAGGACGCCTTCTCGCTCGAATCGCACCGCCGCGCGATCGCCGCGCAGCAGGCCGGCGAATTCAGCGATGAAATGACTTCGGTCGAGATCATCGAGCGTTTCCCGAACCTGGCGACCGGCGAGATCGACGTCAAGACCCGCACCGTCAGCCTCGACGAAGGTCCGCGTCTCGACACCAGCATCGAAGGCCTGGCCAAGCTGAAGCCGGTGTTCGCCGCCAAGGGCTCGGTCACCGCGGGCAACAGCTCGCAGACCTCCGACGGCGCAGGCGCCCTGATCATCGTCAGCGAAAAGATCCTGAAGCAATTCAACCTGACCCCGCTGGCCCGCTTCGTGTCCTTCTCGGTGCGCGGCGTGCCGCCGGAAATCATGGGCATCGGTCCGAAGGAAGCGATCCCGGCCGCCTGCCGCGCCGCAGGCATCACCCAGGACCAGATCGATTGGTTCGAGCTGAACGAAGCGTTTGCCGCGCAATCGCTGGCCGTGGTGAAGGATCTCGGCCTGGATCCGGCCAAGGTCAACCCGATGGGCGGCGCGATCGCCCTCGGCCACCCGCTGGGTGCGACCGGTGCGATCCGCTCTGCCACCGTCATCCACGCACTGCGCCGCAAGAACCTGAAGTACGGCATGGTGACCATGTGCGTCGGCGCCGGCATGGGCGCGGCGGGCATCTTCGAACGCGTATAAGGTTCGCATCGAGCAGTGACTGACAGGCCGCGCAGCCAAAAGCTGTGCGGCTTTTTTTCATCGAACAAAGCATTACCTGGAGACTCCATGGATATTCTCACCAGCAAGGCAAACGGCATCCTGACGATCGAGTTCAATCGCCCGGAAAAGAAGAACGCGATCACCTCGGCCATGTACCAGTCGATGGCGGATGCGCTCAAGGACGCGGAAGGCGATAGCGCCGTGCGGGCCATCGTCATCCAGGGCAAGCCGGAAGTGTTCACTGCGGGCAATGACCTTGAGGACTTCCTGAAGCATTCGTCGGCCGAAGTGGGCGACCGCCCGGTCGCGCAATTCATGCGCGCGCTCAGCGGCGCGACCAAGCCGGTGATCGCGGGCGTGGCCGGCAACGCGGTCGGCATCGGCACCACGATGCTGATGCACTGCGACCTCGTGTACGCGGCCGACAACGCCAGGTTCACGATGCCCTTCACACAGCTTGGCTTGTGCCCGGAATTTGCATCCAGCATGCTGTTCCCGGCGATGGTCGGCTATCCCCGCGCTGCCGAAAAGCTGCTGCTGGGCGAGGCTTTCGGCGCGGAAGAGGCCTATGACATGGGGCTGATCAGCAAGGTCGTGCCGGTGGCCGAACTGGCGGACCTCGTGCACCTCCAGGCGGCCAAGCTGGTTGCCCTGCCGGCATCGTCGTTGCGCGTCACCAAGCGACTGATGAAGGGCGCGCAGGCCGAAGCGATCAACGCACGCATGATGGAAGAGAACAAGCATTTCGGTGAAATGCTGATGGCCAAGGAAGCGAAAGAAGCCTTCACCGCCTTCTTCGAGAAGCGCCGTCCCGACTTCACCAAGTTTTCCTGATCGAAAAAAAACGGAAGGGCGGGGAGCCCTTCCGCTTCATTCCGGCCGGAGCGCCCGGTGCACTCAGCGCATTCAGTGCGGACGTGCGCCCGTGCTGGTGTGCTGGGATGCCTTTTCCGTGATCGACGACAAGGCCTCGCCGGCGATGCCGGTATCGGCCGTATGGGTGATGTCGCCAAGCGACACAATGCCGACTAGCCGTTTGTCCTTGCTCAGGACCGGCAGGCGGCGGATCTGCAGATCGCCCATATTGTGCGCGACATCGTCGATGTCGTCGTCTTCAAAGCAGTATTTGATGTCCTGGCTCATGACATCGCGGATCGTGCAATCCGTCCTGCCCTGGGCAAGGGCGCGAATGACGATATCCCGATCCGTCACCATGCCTACCAGGCGATCGTTCTCTCCCACCGGCAGCGAACCGCAATCGCCGTCGGCCATCATCTTTGCCGCCTCGATGATGCTCTGGTCTGGACTGGCCAATTGGACATCGCGTGTCATCGCATCGGCTACTCGCATGATGTGCTCCTTTCAAGTCATTGAACGAGATTCCCCACGCTGCATGGGACAGTTTTTGGAGGAACGGGACGTGTTGAAGTTCCTGCATCGTGCGCCGTGGAGTGAGAGTGATGTCGACGCTCGACTGGAAGCTTGCCGCGGAACGAGGATTTACTTGCGCGAGGGTGTTTTCTTCCGCTTTTCGATGATCGCCTTCCACCAGCGCTGTTTCGGCCTCGCAGAAGAGGGCTCGCGCAAGGCGCTTTCCGGGGGCAGCTCGGCGTCCCCGGGATGTTCCTCCAACTGCTTGTCGTATTCGAGAAACAATACCTTGCTCTCGAGCACCTTGATCACGTTTTCCTTGTCCGCGATACGGGCGCGCAATTCGTTGGTGACCTGGTCCTTTACCTTGCGCAACTCGGCTTCGAGCTGCAGCGCGCGTTCCAGCGAACGGTTGCGCTCCTCGAGCAATGCGATCTTCAGCTTGTCGCGCGACTGTTCGTCCAGCGCATCGCCTTCCTCCGCCGTGTACAAGTTGCCGTAGGCGCGCAGCAATTCCGACGTATCGATCTGCGTCTCGCCGTCGGGCGTCACGGTCTTGCTGAGACGGCCTTTCTCGATGTCGCGGTAAATCGTCGAACGATTCCGGCGTACAAGTTTCGCAGCCTCGGTGATGGAGACGAGTGCCATAGGTCGTGGAGGAAATGTCGAGGTGGCGCCTCGGATGCTGCCATCGCATCCGATGTCCTGTTCTTGACATTCACGAAACGAAAAAATTCTATGCGTGAATCGAAATGTGGAATCGGCGCAAAGAATTTTCCTCGCCTAAACGGTTCGCGCCTTCTGTGCCGCCTCGCGTATCGATTGCAGCGTGGCATTTGGCGTGATGAGGTCCGAGTCGTAGCGCAATTCAATGAGCGCAGGCAAGCCGGTCTGCTCGAGATGGGCCTGTGCCTTTTTCAGGCTCTGGGCAAAGCCCTCGGTGTCGTCCACGCTTTCGCCGAAGGCGCCGAAGGCCCGTGCCAGCGCGCCGAAGTCGGGGTTCTGCAGGGAGGTACCGGAAACGCGGCCGGGATAATTCCGTTCCTGATGCATGCGGATCGTGCCGTAGGCGCCGTTGTTGAAGACGATGAACAGTACCGGGGCGCGGTACTGCACAGCCGTCGCCAGTTCCTGCCCGGTCATCAGGAAATCGCCGTCGCCGGCGACATTGAGCACGCTGCGCTTGCGCCCGCCATGCTGTTCGATGATGCTGGCCGCGACCGCCGCGGGAACGCCGCAGCCCATCGCGCCCGAGGTCGGCGCGAGCTGCGTGCGGAAGCCGCCATAGGGCCAGAAGCGGTGCGCCCAGGTGGCGAAATTGCCGGCGCCGTTGGTGACGATGGTGTCCGCCGGCAGCGACTGCTTCAGGATCTGCACGACCTGCCACAGGTTCAGCCGCGCCTCGCCGTTCCTGAACACCGGCGGTTCCGCCTGCCATGCATCAAGGTCCGCCCGGGCCTCGACGGCCGAGTGCTGCCACGCGGCAGGATCGACCGCCGGCATGGCTTGCAGCATCGCGGCGATCTGCGGCATGCCGCTGTTGATCATGAGGTCGGCCTGGTACACGCGCCCCAGTTCTTCCGCCGCGCTGTGCACATGCACCAGTTTCTGTTTCGGGCAGGGGGCCTCGAGCAGGGTATAGCCGCCCGTGGTCATCTCGCCCAGGCGCGGGCCGATGGCGATGAGCAGGTCCGCGTCGCGGATGCGCGCCGCCAGTTTCGGGTTGATGCCGATGCCGACGTCGCCGGCATAGTTCGGATGGCGATTGTCGAGCAAGTCCTGGAAGCGGAAGGCGCAGGCGACCGGCAGGGCATTCGCTTCGGCAAAGCCGCGGATGTCGTCGCATGCGGCTTGGTTCCAGCCGGCACCGCCGAGCAGGACCATCGGCTTTTTCGCTGCCGCAAGCATGTCGCGCAACCGGTCGATCTGTTCCTGCGCGGGCGCTGCCTGCACCGGGCAGTAGGGGCGCGCATCGGGGACGTCGGCGCTTGCCGTCAGCATGTCTTCCGGCAGCGCAAGCACGACCGGGCCGGGGCGTCCGCTGGTGGCGGTCTGGAAGGCGCGTGCGACAAACTCGGGGATGCGGTCGGCGCGGTCGATCTGCGCCACCCACTTGGTCATGGTGCCGAACATGCGGCGGTAGTCGACTTCCTGGAAGGCTTCGCGCTCGACGAAGTCGTTGCCCACCTGCCCGATGAAAAGAATCATCGGCGTCGAATCCTGGTGCGCGGTATGCACGCCGATCGCCGCGTTGGTCGCGCCCGGTCCGCGCGTGACGAAGCAGATGCCGGGGCGGCCGGTCAGCTTGCCGTAGGCCTCCGCCATGAATGCCGCGCCGCCTTCCTGGCGGTTGACGATGAAGCGGACCGGACCGTCATGCAGCGCATCGAGCACCGGCAGGTAGCTTTCACCCGGGACGCCGAAGACGATATCGGCGCCGTGGGTCTTGAGCGCATCGACCAGAATTTGTCCGCCGGTTCGTGTTGTCATGGTGGTCTCATGGAAAAATGATCACACCGCGTAGGATACCGCAGGCGCCCGGGTGGGCTACAATGGCGGCTGAAGCAAGCCAGACAGCCGCTGGCCGCCGCAAGGCGGCGGGAGGAAGGTCCGGACTCCATAGAGCAGGGTGACGGCTAACGGCCGTCCGCCGCGAGGCGCGGAATAGGGCCACAGAGACGAGTCTTTGCGACGTTCACGTCACAAAGGGTGAAACGCGGTAACCTCCACCCGGAGCAATTCCAAATAGGCACGCATTGATGCTGCTCGCGGAGCGTGCGGGTAGGAAGCTTGAGCCGTGGAGCAATTCACGGCCTAGAGGAATGGCTGTCATAGCGGACGGGTTCACGCCTGTCCGCCGTAACAGAATCCGGCCTATCGGCTTGCTTCATTCAGACACTTGCGGCGCCCGGTCAGTCGACCGGGCGCCGTTTTTTCTTATAGCGTGACCTGGTCTGTTCCCGTCGTGACGGAGGTGACGCCGATCAGCACGATGCCCGAGGTGCCGTTGCCCGACGTGGGGTCGTTGTCGTACAGGACGAGCGTGTCTGCGCCCGTCGTGCCATTGACAGTGAACGTACCGGCCGCCCACGTGCCACGCACGGTCATGTACTCGCCGTTACCCACCGAACTGGCGGCGGTCGCCTGGTGTGCCAGCGATTGCGCGCCGGTGAAGCCCAGGATATCGCCCGCGTTCATGCCGACAGTGGCGAGATTGATCGTTGCGCTTGCGGCAATGGCAAAGGTGTCGCCGTTGTTCAAGCTTCCATCGGTATTCACATCCGCATATCCAACGCCATTGGCCACTGCGCTGTCGCCGATCTCGACCGTGACCGTGGCGGCCGCGGCAATCGCCGTTGTCGCGCGCAGGTTTGCGAAACTGTCCGTCACTGCCGCATAGGTCAGGGTGCCAGCGCCGTTGGCCGTGTCGATCGCGGCAAGCGCGGCGAGGGTGGCAGCGGTGGTGACCGAGACATTCTTGCCTGCGCTGACATAGGCGTTCACCGTCCCCGTGTACAGGTTCGCGGCGGTATCCGACACACTGGTGTAACTCAGCGTCCCGGTCGTGTTGGCAGCATCGATCGCTGTCAGTTCAGCCACTGTGGCGGCGGTCGTTACCGTTACATTGGTCGCTGCCTTGACGTATGCGCCCGCATTGGCGGCGAGATTTGCCGCGGTGTCGGAAATGCCGGCCGTGTAGGTCAGGGTGCCTGTCGTATTGGCGGAGTCGATGGCTGTCAACTGCGCGATGCTGGCCGCATCGGTCACCGTCACATTGATGCCGGCCTTCACATATCCGCCGGTACTGGCGAAGAGGTTGGCCGCAGTATCCCTGACGGCGGTGTAGACGAGCGTTTCCGTGGTTGCCGTGTCGATGGCGGTGAGCTGTGCGATGGTCGCGGCGTCGGTGATGGTGACACCGTGGCCCGCGATGTAAGGCCGTCCGGCCGCGACACTGGTGGCGTCGGCATACACGTTGTCTGCCGTATCCTCGATGCCCAGAGCGTAGGTTATCGTCCCGGTGGTAGCGGCATCGACCGCACTTAACTGGGCGATCGTCGCGGCCGTCGTGAATTCCACGTTGTGCCCGGTGACATACCTCCCGGCGCCACCGTTGAGCATCGCGTCGGTGCGAAGGTTGGCGCCGGTGTCGGTGACGGTGCCCGCGTAGGTGAGCGTGCCGGTGGTGTTGGCGTTGTCGATCGCGGTCAGTTGCGCGATGCTTGGCGCGCCGGTCACCGTCACATTGGTTGCGGCCTTGACGTAACCGCCGCTGTTCGTCTGCAGGTTGGCAGCCGTGTCAGTCACGCCCGCGGAATAGGTGAGGGAACCGGTGGTGTTGGCAAGATCGATCGCCGCCAGTTGTGCAATGCTTGCCGCATCGGTCACGGTGACATTGATGCCGGCCTTGACGTAAGCACCGGTGTTGGTCGCGAGGTTCGCAGCCGTGTCGGTGACGGCCGTGTAGGTCAGCGTGCCGGTGGTGGCGGCGTCCACTGCAGTCAGTTGCGCGATGGTCGGCGTCGTGGTGAACACCACGGCGCGGTTCGTCGTGTAAGTCCCGGCGCCGCTGTTGGTTGCCGCGTCGGCGGCGAGGTTGGCGGCCGTATCGCTGAGCACGAACAGGGCGCCCGGATCGGCGGCCACGGCCGTTGCGGCCTGGGCCACGGTATAGCTCGGCAGTGCCGAGGTAGTGAAATTCAAGGCCGTGGCAGTGCTGATCCCCGCATAAGGATTGCCCGCGGTATCGGTGATCACGCCGCTCGCCATCTGGATGTTGTATCCCGTGCTGGCGAGCAGTTTGAGCGTCGGCTGGATGGTGACCGTCTTGCCTGCGATCGTGACCTGCGTGGTGTCGGTCACGGGGATGGTGCGCGTATCGCCCGCGCCATTGCTGATGACGATGTTGCCGCTGCCCGCCGCAACATTCTCGTTGAAGGTCAACACGATGCTCGCGGCGAGCGGGGCATTGGCCGAGTTGTCGGCAGGCGAGGCGCTGGCGAGCGTGGGCGCCGCCGAGTCGAGGGCGATGGTAAGCGCGCCGCCGGCGGTGCCGGCATTGCCGGCGGCGTCGGTCAGCCGTGCAGTCAGCGTCTTGCTGCCGTCGCTGCCCCACGCAGCCGCACCAGGGATGGTCACGGTGACCGAGCCGGCTGCGACGTCGGCCGCCGTCAGTACACGTGTGACCGGCGTGGTGAAGGATGCTCCGCCCAGCAGGATCTGGACCGTGTCGCCCGCCGCGGCATTCGTGCCCGACAGGTTGACCACGACGCCCACCCCGGCTGCCTTCTGCGCCGCGCCGATACCGTTGGTCGCCTGGGAGGCGATGGCCGTCGTCATGGCCTGGGCCGGGGCGTTCGGCGCGGTGGCGTCCACGATCAGCGTGACATGCCCGCCGGAGCCGCTGATTTTCCCGTTCGGGACATCGGCGACTTTCACGCTCAGAACCTTGGTGCCGTCGATACCCCAGTTGGCGGTGGCCGGCAGCTTGACCGTGACCTTGTTCGCCTTGACGTCGGCGGCCGTCAGTACATAGGTGATCGACGTGGGGAAGAGGGCGTCGTTCACGAGGAACAGCAAGGTATTGCCCGTCACCGCATTCGTTCCCGTCAGGTCGACCACCGCGGACAGGCCGGCTGCCTTGGCGGCAGCATTGACATACCCATTCGACGATCCCGTCACCGCGATCGGATTCAGCGGTCCGTCGAGTCCGCCGGTATTGATCGCGTCGACGATCCGGTTGGCGACCTGGATCGACGCGACGTCCGCGTTCACGTTCGACATCGCGGACTTCAGGGTATTGACGTTGTACGACGCATTCTGCTCGAGTTGCACATTCACCGCGTACTGCGCGGCAGTGAAGCGGTTGGCGATGAATGCCTTGCCCGGCGTCCCGTCCGGCACGCCGAGGCCGGCGTTGATCATGTCCATGACCAGCTGCGCGCGCTGCGCCCCAAGCGCCAGCTTGCCCATCCAGTAGGCGAGTCCGTCATCGTCGGGCAGCTTGTTGAAGATATTGATATAGATCTGCGTCAGGAAAGCATCGTCTGGCAGCACGTCCGGATAGATCGCCTTCACCACATCCAGGCTGAATACCGTGGAAACGATGCTCGAAAAGGATTTTCCGGACGCGAGCTGGGTCGACCAGTAATCGAGTCCGTTCTTTTCGGGCGCGCGGTTGAAACTCGCCAGATACAGCTTGATCAGGGCAAGTTGATTGTTGTTGAGAGCCATGCAGCTACCTGTCTAACACATTGAATTTCAGCGAACCCGCGCGAGGGCGCGGAGCCCAGCTTCCCTCCTAGGTTATCGGCACCGGGGACGGGATATTTAGCCATTGCTTATTCTGCATGCCGCTTCGACAAGATAAACCGCGGATAAGGCCGCGGAAGCGCCCGGAGTTCGCGGTTTCGCTGCGTCCATGCGCGCTTCGGTGCAACTTGAGCAAGGTCAACGCGGTATGGGGCTGCTCAGGTAAAGTCGATTCATCAACAGAGCCTGCCGGCCGTGGGACGGATAACCGGAACAGTGGAGGTACGCGATGCCGGATGCGCTCCAACATGGCGGCCGCCAAGCAGTATCAAAGCGCATCCCGGATCGCCGACCCGCTTCCGAACCTCCCTCCCACGACCAGCAGGCTTTCCTTCGCAGGCCATATAACTTCAATAACGAATAACTGCATGCGTACCTGGCTGGCCGCGCTGTCGTCGCTTTGCATCGCCGTGTTGTCCCCCTCGTCGCACGCGGCGCCTGTCGCTCTGCAAAACTACAATGCCGATCTCACGGAGACTTCCGTCTCCGGCCTGTCTTCGGGCGGCTTCATGGCGGTCCAGTTCGCCGTCGCCTTTTCCGCGCTGGTGAAGGGGGCGGGCATCGTCGCCGGCGGGCCTTACTATTGCGCGCAGGGTGATGCCGACATCGCGACCCGCAAGTGCAGTTGTACCGGCCTGCCTGTGATCTCGCGCTGCGAGGTCGCCCCGGGTTCCACGAATGTCGAGCAGCTGGTCGAGATCACTAATCAGCGCGCGCGCAACGGCGCCGTCGACCCGACCGCGAACATGGGCCGGCAGCGCATCTGGATGTTCTCCGGGACGCTCGACACCGTCGTGCCGCAGCCGGTGATGAACGACTTGTACACGTACTACCGCCACTACATCGGCGACGACAATATCCGCTTCCGCAAGGATGTCGCGGCCGAGCACACGATGCCGACCGACGGCGCCGGGAACGCTTGCGCAGAGCTGGGCAAGCCCTACATCGGGAACTGCGGTGTGGACGCGGCGGGCGAGATGCTGAAATGGATCTACGGCGACGGCCTGCGTCCGAAGAATACCAATGGCCTGGGCGGACGGCTGGTGGAATTCGACCAGTCCGAATTCTTCGACGACCGCTCGCCTGCGCGGCATGGCATGGCCGATCGCGGCTACGCCTACATTCCCGCCAACTGCGACAAGAACATCAATGGTTCCTGCCGCGTGCACGTGGCCTTCCACGGCTGCCGCCAGAACGCCGAAGAGGTGGATGACAAATTCATCCGGCAAGCGGGATACAACCAGTGGGCCGATACCAACAACATCATCGTGCTCTATCCGCAGACCACGTCGAACTTCATGCGCAACCCGAAGGCGTGCTGGAACTGGTTCGACTTCAACCGCGAGGATCCCGACTACGCCAGCAAGAACGGCCGGCAGATCCAGGCGGTGCGCGCCATGCTCGATCGCGTCGCCGGCGCGACCCTGCCGCCGGACCCGGCGCCGCGCTGCTTCACGGCGACCAATGCCGAACACGTCTTTGCCGGCCGCGCGCACGACTGGTTCTTCCTCGCGATGGCCAACGGCTCCAACAAGCTCATCGGCCTGAACAATTTCTTTTCTGTCACGACGCTCAAGCAGGTCGGGCCGAACCACTACGTCGTCGGCAAGTGCCTCTGATGCGCCGCTAACAGGCGCAACTTTTATTCCGTCCGGCAATCAAAAGAGCGCCTTGCCGGCGCGATCTGTTACTTCCCCGCCACCTTTTTCGCCGCTTTCCCAGCATCCATGCGGCTTTGCGCCGCGTCCGTCAGCACGCACCAAACACATGTGTAAAGCTGAGATGTCACATTCAGTGTCATCTATAAGTGCTTCATTTTTTTGAAGATTCACTCAACGGGTTGCTTGAATGAAACGCGCTAAGTCATTGACTTCATTGATAAAAATCGCATTTTGGAACCCGAATATTACTTGACCGCAAATAAAGCATCCTCTAAAGTGGGCAGCAGTGTGAAAAAGTGTATTTTTGTGGGGCGTTTTTCTGAAAATGCCCGCAGGACACCGATCACCGCCAAGTTCAAACAACGACAATCACGAGGGCAATCAGGGTGTTTCAAGGCGCGTCAGCGTTGAATCTCGATGCGAAAGGGCGGATGACGATCCCGTCCAAGCATCGCGACGCCTTGTCGCTTCAGTGCGAGGGACGCATCACGCTCACCCGTCACCCCCACGGTTGCCTGCTGCTCTTTCCGCGCCCGGTGTGGGAAAACCACCGCGAGCAGATCGCCGCCTGGCCGATGTCTGCGCGTGCCTGGCAGCGCGTCTTCCTCGGCAATGCCTCCGATGTCGAAATGGATACCGCCGGCCGCATCCTGATTGCGCCGGAACTGCGTTCGGCCGTCGGCATGACGCGTGACGTCATGTTGCTCGGCATGGGTAGTCATTTCGAGATCTGGGACGCTGAAAAGCTCGCCCAGGACGAGGCGCAGGCCGTGGCCAACGGCATGCCCGATGTACTGAGTAATTTTTCCTTCTGACGGCCCGTGATGATTGATCAAACGGTGCCCGGATTGCAGCACCGCACGGTGTTGCTGGAAGAAGCGGTCGATTCGCTGCAGATCGACGGCGATCGCGCCAATGGCGTGTACGTCGATGGCACCTTCGGCCGCGGCGGCCACAGCCGCCGGATCCTTGAGCGTCTCGGCCCCAGCGGCCGCCTGATCGCTTTCGACAAGGATCCGCAGGCGATTGCAGCCGCGCAGGCGGTTTCGGACAAGCGGTTCGAGATCGTGCATGACAGTTTTGCGACGATGGGGCAGGCGCTCACTTCGCGCGGTGTCATGCAGGTGGATGGAATTTTGCTGGACCTCGGAATCTCGTCGCCGCAAGTGGATGAAGCGGCGCGCGGTTTCAGTTTTCGACTGGACGGTCCGCTCGACATGCGCATGGACACCACGCGCGGGATGTCGGCGGCAGAGTGGCTCGCAACCGAGTCAGAACAGACGATAGGAAAGGTGATCAAAGATTATGGGGAAGAACGGTTTGCTTTTCAGATTGCAAAGGCGATTGTTGCTCGCCGGGCAATCCAGCCAATTTCAGGCACACGACAGCTTGCCGAGATCGTGGCACACGCCGTCAAAACCCGCGAGAAGGGTAAGGACCCGGCCACTCGGACATTTCAGGCTATCCGGATTTACATCAATCAAGAGCTTGAAGAACTTGAAGTAGGACTGAACGCCGCATTCGACAAACTGGCCCCGCGCGGGAGAATGGCTGTGATCAGCTTTCATTCATTGGAAGATCGCATCGTCAAGCGGTTCCTGGCCTCCAAGGCCAAGGTGCCGCAGCCCGACCGCCGCCTTCCGATCCGCGCCGCCGACCTCCCGCAGCCCGAACTCAAGCTGCTGGCCAAGATGAAGCCCTCCGATGCCGAAGTCGCCGCCAACCCGCGCGCGCGTTCGGCCATCATGCGCGTCGCCGAGCGGATTCCCGCGGGAGGCGCGGCATGAGCGGCAAGGTCAACGTACTCCTCACCGCGGCGCTGGTCATCTGCGCCCTTCTCGTCGTGAATTCGCAATACCAGTCCCGGCGCCTCTTCATCGAGCTCGAGCGCGCGCAGGCCGCCGCCAAGCAGCTCGAGATCGAATGGGCGCAGCTGCAGCTCGACCAGTCCACGCTGGCCAAGCACGCACGCATCGAAGCCAACGCCCGGCGCGACCTCGGCATGGTCCCCGTCACCCCTGACCGCACCCAGTACCTGACGCAGGGAGGCCAGTGATGCGCGCCGCCTCACGCACAGCGGCCGGCAAGGGTGTCCAGTTCAGCGCCAGCCCGGTGCTCGCGCTCAAGCTGCCGGTATGGCGCTCGCGCGTCGTGCTGTTTGCGCTGTTTGCCGGCTTCGCCGCGCTCGCCGGCCGCGCGCTTTGGCTGCAGGGTATCTCCACCGAATTCCTGCAGAAGCAGGGCGCCTCGCGCTATGCCCGAACACTGGAGCTGCCCGCCACCCGCGGCAAGATCACCGACCGCAATGGCCAGGTGCTGGCATCGTCCATGCCGGTCAAGGCGGTATGGGCGATCCCGGAAGACGTGCTCGAAGCGCCCGCCGACAAGATCCGCGAGCTCGCCAGGCTGCTCGACATGAGCGAGAAGGATTTGCGCAAGAAGCTCGATTCCGACCGCACCTTCGTCTACCTGAAGCGCCAGGTCGAGCAGGATGTTACCGACAAGGTCTCCGCGCTCAACGTTCCCGGCATCGGTATGCGCCGCGAGTACAAGCGCTACTACCCGGACGGCGACGTGATGGCGCACGTGGTCGGCTTCACCAATGTCGAGGACATCGGCCAGGAAGGCATGGAGCTCGCGTTCCAGAAGACGCTGGCCGGCGTCAACGGCAGCCGCCGCGTGATCAAGGACAGGCTGGGGCGCATCGTCGAGGACATCGAATCGGTGCGCCTGCCGCACGACGGCAAGGACCTCGCGCTGTCGATCGACCGCAAGCTGCAGTACATCGCCTATTCGCACCTGAAGGAAGCGGTCGAGAAGCACAAGGCCAAGGCCGCCGCGATGGTCATCCTCGACGTGAAAACCGGCGAGGTGCTGGCTCTGGTCAACCTGCCGACCTATAACCCGAACGACCGCGCCAAGCTCACCGGCGCCCAGCTGCGCAACCGGGTGATGACGGATACCTTCGAGCCGGGTTCGACGCTCAAGCCCTTCCCGATCGCACTGGCGCTGGAAAACCGGCTCGTCACACCGTTCTCCAATATCCAGACCGCGCCGGGCAAGCTCACGATCGGCAGGGCTACCATCGGCGACGCGCACCCTCACGGCGTGCTGACGGTGCAGGGCGTGCTGCAGAAATCGTCCAACGTCGGCACCGCCAAACTGGCGCTGCAGCTGCAGCCGCAGCAGATGTGGGACATGTTCACCACGGTCGGATTCGGCCAGCAGCCGAAGCTCGGCTTCCCCGGCGCCGTTGCCGGCCGCGTGCGCCCGCACAAGTCCTGGAAGCCGATCGAGCAGGCGACCATGAGCTATGGCCACGGCATTTCGACCTCGCTGATCCAGGTCGCGCACTCGTACATGATTTTTGCGCGCGACGGCGACATCATTCCGCTGACGCTGCAGAAGGCGGGCGACCAGCCGATCGGCCAGCGCGTGATTTCCGAGAAGACCGCGCGCGAACTGCGCATCATGCTCGAGATGGCCGCCGGTCCCGAAGGCACCGCGCCGAAGGCCCAGGTGCCTGGCTACCGAGTGGCCGGCAAGACCGGCACCGCGCACAAGCTGGTGGGCGGGCAGTACGCCAACAAATATGTGTCCTCCTTCGTCGGATTCGCCCCTGTTTCGGACCCGCGCATCGTCGTGGCGGTCATGGTCGACGAGCCGTCCAACGGCTTCCACTACGGCGGACAGGTCGCCGCGCCGGTGTTCTCCGCCGTGACCGCGAGCGCACTGCGCGCCCTGAACGTTCCGCCCGACTCCACCGTGACCGACATCATCGTGCCGGCCAATCCTGTCGAGGAGAGCATGTGATGAGTGCAACGCCGACCACTGCCATGGCCGATATCCTCTCCTGGCTGCATGCCAATGCGCCCAAGGCGCAGCTGACCTCGGATTCCAGGAACATCTCGCCGGGCGATGTCTTTTTTGCCTATCCCGGCGATGCCGCCGACGGCCGCGATTACATCGAGCGCGCCGTCGAGGCCGGTGCGCGCGCAGTGGTCTACGAGGCAAAGGATTTCACCTGGGACGACAAGCTGGCGCTTCCGCACCTCGCGGTGGAAAACCTGAAGGAGCAGGCCGGCGAAATCGCGAACGCGTATTACGACCAGCCCGACGCCGCCATGTTTACCGTGGCCGTCACGGGGACGAACGGCAAGACATCCTGCACGCAGTGGCTGGGCAGGGCGCTGTCGCGCCTGGGCCAACCGACGGCAGTGGTCGGTACGCTCGGCGCGGCGCTCTATCGCAACGGGCAGCACGGCGGCTTCAACGTGACCGGCTACACCACGCCCGACGCCGTCCAGCTGCAGCGCCGGATGGCGCAGTTGCGCACCGCCGGCGCGCAGGCGCTTGCCATCGAGGCATCCTCGATCGGCCTCGACCAGGGGCGGTTGAACGGCATGCATTTCAATGTCGCGCTGTTCACCAATTTCACGCGCGACCATCTCGATTACCACGGCACGATGGACGCCTACGAGGCATCCAAGCGCGCGCTGTTCGATTGGCCCGGCCTGGAGCATGCGGTCATCAACCTCGACGACGACATGGGGCTGCGGCTGGTGGCGCACTTGCAGAAAACACGTCCGGCGGTGCAGATCACCGGCTATACCACCGTGGGCAGGAACGCGGGCAGCGTGCCTGTGCTGCGCGCGAGCGATATCCGTACCAGCCACGGCGGCACCGTGTTCCGTCTCGAAGCTCCCGGCGCATCGGCTCAGGTCAAGACGCAGCTGGTGGGGCAATTCAATGTGAGCAACGTGCTCGGCGTGACCGGTGCGCTGCTGGCGCGGGGCATCGACATCCGCGCAGCACTCGAGGCCGTGGAGGCCCTGACCCCGGTGCCCGGGCGCATGGAACAGCTCGGCGGACAGGATGCGCCGCTGATCGTCATCGACTACGCGCATACCCCGGACGCGCTCGAAAAGACCCTGTCCACCCTGCGCGAGGTGGCGCGCCAGCGCAACGGCCGCCTGTGGTGCGTGTTCGGCTGCGGCGGCGACCGCGACCCGGGCAAGCGCCCGCAGATGGGCAAGGTGGCGCAGGCGGCGGACCATATCGTGGCCACCAGCGACAACCCGCGCAGCGAAGACCCGGGCAAGATTCTTGAACAGGTCGTCGCCGGAATCGATACCGCGCGCCTCGCCAAGGATGCGCTGCATGTGATCGAAGACCGTGCCTCCGCCATCCTGTGGGCGGTGCGGCATGCCGCGAAAAGCGACGTCGTCCTCCTTGCCGGCAAGGGGCACGAGTCCTACCAGGAAATCAAAGGCAAGAAATTGCCGTTTTTGGATGCAGACCATGCCGCGCTTGCGCTGGCTGCACGGGCAACAATGAAGGGAACAAACTGATGAAATCGTCATTGGCTCAACTGCAGCCGTGGATTTCACAAGCCGCGATTGTGAACAATCCTGCGGCAGATGCAGCATTCGACGGCGTCTCGACCGACAGCCGTCAGGTAGCACCTGGCAATCTGTTCGTCGCCCTGCGCGGCGAACGTTTCGATGCGCATGATTTTCTGAATGATGTGGCGGCCAAGGGCGTAGCCGCCGTGGTCGTGGAACGCGTGCCGGACGGCCTGACTGTCCCCGCGCTGGTAGTGCCGGATACGCGCCTCGCGCTCAATGAAATCGGCGCGTACTGGCGCCGGCAGTTCAAGATCCCCGTCATCGGCGTCACCGGCAGCAACGGCAAGACGACCGTGAAGGAAATGGTCGCCTCCATCCTGGCGGCCGCTTACGGCCCCGACAACATCCTTGCCACCCGCGGCAACCTGAACAACGATATCGGCGTTCCGCTCACCGTGTTCCGGCTCGACGCCGGCTGCAAGGCGGCAGTGGTGGAACTCGGCATGAACCATCCTGGCGAAATTGCCACGATCACGGCGACCGCCCAACCCACGGTCGGCCTGGTGAACAATGCCCAACGCGAACACCAGGAATTCATGGAAAGCGTGGAAGCCGTCGCCAGGGAGAACGGCAACGTCATCCTCGGGCTGGCCGACGACGGCGTGGCGGTCTTCCCCGCCGATGATACTTACACAAGCCTGTGGCGCAGCTATGCAGGCCAGCGCAGGGTCATGAGCTTCGGTTTGTCGCCGGACGCCGACGTGACTTGCACATTCAGGGTGAACGATTTCGGCAGTGACCTGTCCATTACTGCCGGTGGGAAACAGTTCCAGGCATCACTTTCTGCCGCGGGCGTGCACAACGTCCGCAATGCACTCGCAGCGACCGCATGTGCGCTGGCGATCGGGCTCCCCCAGGAAGCGGTCATCCGCGGACTGGAGGCGTTCGCGCCGGTGAACGGCCGCCTGCAGCGCAAGACGGCAAAGAGTGGCGCCCTGGTGATCGACGATACCTACAACGCCAATCCGGATTCGGTGCGCGCCGCCATCGACGTACTGTCGCATGCCGCCGCGCCCCGCGTGCTGGTATTGGGCGACATGGGCGAAGTGGGCGACGAAGGCCCGCAGTTCCATGTCGAGGTTGGCAACTATGCACGCGACAAGGGCATCGAGCACCTGCTCACGCTGGGCCAGCTGGCACGGCATGCAAGCAGCGCGTTCGGGGCCGGCGCGACGCATTTCGAGGACATCGCAACGATCAACCAGGCAGCCGAAGCACTGGTCACCGCCGGCACGACGGCGTTGGTGAAGGGATCGCGCTTCATGAAGATGGAGCGCGTGGTCCAGCACCTCGTCAATACAACAGAACAAGGACAGGGATCTCACTGACATGCTGCTCTGGCTAGCACAATACTTCCAACAAGACCTCGGCCCGCTTCGGGTATTCAACTTCATCACTTTCCGCGCCGTCTTCGCCACGCTGACGGCGCTGGTGATCGGCCTGCTCGCCGGTCCGGCCATGATCCGCATGCTGACGCGTCTGAAGGTCGGCCAGGCAGTGCGCACCGACGGCCCGCAGACCCACCTCATCAAGACCGGCACGCCGACCATGGGCGGCGCCCTGATCCTGCTCGCCATCGGCATCTCGACCCTGCTGTGGTCTGACTGGAGCAACCGCTTCGTGTGGGTGGTGCTGGTCGTGACTCTCGGCTATGGCGCAATCGGTTGGGTCGACGACTACCGCAAGGTGGTCTACAAGAACCCGGAGGGCATGTCCTCACGCGAAAAATACTTCTGGCAGTCGCTGATCGGCATCGCCGCCGCGCTCTATCTCGCGTTCTCCGTCTCGGCGCCGACCAATACCCAGGTGCTGGAGCTGTTCATCGCCTGGGTGAAGTCCGGTTTCAACCTGGACCTGCCGCCCAAGGCCGACCTGATCGTCCCCTTCTTCAAGACCATCAGCTACCCGCTGGGCGTGTGGGGCTTCATCGCGCTGACCTACTTTGTCATCGTCGGCACCAGCAATGCGGTGAACCTCACCGACGGCCTCGACGGCCTCGCCATCATGCCGACCGTGATGGTGGGATCGGCCCTCGGCCTCATCGCCTACCTCACAGGCAGCGTGGTGTACGCGAAATACCTCTTTATTCCTCACATACCCGGCGCGGCGGAACTGCTAATCTTCTGCGGGGCCATGGCAGGAGCCGGTCTCGCGTTCTTGTGGTTCAACGCGCATCCGGCCCAGGTATTCATGGGCGACGTCGGCGCGCTGGCCCTCGGCGGTGCACTCGGAACCATCGCAGTCATCGTCCGCCAGGAGATCGTCCTGTTCATCATGGGCGGTATCTTCGTGGTCGAGACGCTGTCGGTGATGCTCCAGGTGAGCTACTTCAAGTACACGAAGAAGCGTTTCGGCGTCGGCCGGCGCATCCTGCTGATGGCGCCGCTGCACCACCACTTCGAACAGAAGGGGTGGAAGGAAACCAAGGTGGTGGTCCGCTTCTGGATCATCACGATGATGCTGGTGCTGTTCGGACTGTCGACACTGAAGCTGCGTTAAATAGGGAATTTGGGGAAACACTGCGTGGATAACAACGTGAACGAAGAGCAGGGAGACAACGCGGAAGACGTGGCCGTTGGCGACGTCGACGAGCGCGTTGCCGACGCCGCTGCCGGCGTTGACCCACTAATGGACGAGCCGGCTGCCGAAGAAGAAGCGACGGCAGCCGACGCCGTCATTGAAGAGACGCCGCCCGCACCGTCGGTGACCCTGGAAGAGAGCCTGGCCTACGAAGGCAAGCGCGTGCTCGTGCTCGGCCTGGGCGAATCCGGCCTGGCGATGGCGCGCTGGCTCGCCCGATTCGGCGTCGCCGTGCGCGTCGCCGATACGCGCACCGAGCCGGAGCGCCTGCCTGCGTTGCGCGAAGCGATTCCGGGCGCGGAGTTCATCGGCGGCGCATTCACCGCCGTCCTGCTGGACGCCATCGATTTCATCGCCGTCAGCCCCGGGCTTGCGCCCAACCGCGAGCTGGCGGAAATCATCCCGGCCGCCGCCGAAAAGAATATTCCGTTGTGGGGCGAGATCGAACTGTTCGCACAGGCGCTCGCTGCCCTGCGCGTCGCACGCGCCTACACACCGAAAGTCGTTGCCATCACCGGCACCAACGGCAAGACCACGGTCACCAGCCTGACCGGCCTGCTGTGCCGCCGTGCCGGTTTGAAGACCGTCGTGGCCGGCAATATCAGCCCGGCGGCGCTGGACGTGCTGCGCAATGCGCTCGACAACGACGAGCTGCCGCAGGCCTGGGTGCTCGAACTGTCGAGCTTCCAGCTGCATACCACGTTCAGCCTGCAGGCCGATGCCGCAACCGTGCTCAACGTCACCCAGGATCATCTCGACTGGCACGGCAGCATGGACGACTACGCCGCCGACAAGGCGCGTATCTTCGGTGCACGGACGGTTCGCCTGCTGAACCGGGATGACGTCCGCGTAATGCAGATGGCATCGCCGCTGGCCCAGTGCATCAGCTTCGGCGTCGACGAACCGTCGCAGCCGGATTGCTTCGGCCTGGTCAATGAAAACGGCATCCACTGGCTCAGCACCGCGATCGCCCTCGACGAAGGGGAAAAGCCGCGCCGCAAGAAAGACACCGCGCCCGTGCCGGTCATGGTCAAGCACCTGATGCCGGTCGACGCCCTCAAGATCCGCGGCCTGCACAATGCCGTGAACTCCCTGGCCGCGCTGGCGCTGTGCCGCGCGATCGGCCTGCCGCTGGCGCCGCTGCTGCACGCCCTGCGCGAATACCGCGGCGAGCCGCATCGCGTCGAGCTGGTGGCCAACATCGGCGGTGTCGACTACTACGATGACAGCAAGGGCACGAATGTCGGCGCGACCGTGGCCGCACTCAACGGCCTCGGCCCGGAGATCGGCAGCGCGGGCAGCACCGGCCGCCTCGTGCTGATCGCCGGCGGCGACGGCAAGCGGCAGGATTTCGCTCCGCTGGCCGAGCCGGTTGCCAAGTATGCCCGTTCAGTACTCCTGATCGGCAAGGACGCGGCTGCCATCCGCGCTGCGCTTGCGAACACCGGAGTCGAACTGACCGATTGCTCCTCGCTGGAAGAAGCCGTGCAGAAGGCGGCCGACCTCGCGCAAACGGGCGACGCCGTGCTGCTGTCGCCCGCCTGCGCCAGCCTCGACATGTTCAGGAACTACGCCCATCGCGCGCAAGTCTTCGTCGACGCCGTGCGCGAGGTGGCCCTGTCCCGCGGCGAGGTGATCGCATGAAATTTGCGCTGCCATCCTTCTCGTCTTCGTCGTCAAGCGCGCCGCTGCCCGGCGTCGTGCAGCGTTCGAAGATGATGGAGTATGACCAGCCCCTGGTGTGGGTGGTCGTGCTCCTGATGCTGTTCGGGATGGTGATGGTGTACTCCGCATCGATCGCGCTGCCGGATTCGCCGAAGTACGCGAACTACAAGAATACGCACTTCCTGGTGCGGCAGGCCGTCTACATCGGCGCCGCCCTGGTGGCCGGCCTGCTCGCCTTCCGCGTGCGCATCGAAACCTGGCAGAAGCTCGCGCCTTACCTCTTCGTTGCCACGCTGGTCCTGCTCGCCCTGGTCCTGGTTCCGGGCATCGGCAAGGGTGTCAACGGCGCACGCCGCTGGCTATCGTTCAAGGTATTCAACCTGCAGCCTTCGGAATTGATGAAGCTGTTCGTCGTGCTGTACGCCGCCGACTACACGGTGCGCAAGCAGGAAGTGATGCACAAGCTGACCAAGGGCTTCCTGCCCATGACCGCCGCCATCGGCTTCGTCGGCCTGCTGCTCCTGCTCGAACCGGACCTCGGCGCCTTCGGCGTAATCGTCTGTATCGCCATGGGCATCCTGTTCCTGGGCGGCATCAACGGCATTTGGTTCGGCGGCATCGGCGCCACGCTGGTCGGCATCTTCAGCATGGTGATCCTGCTCTCGCCCTGGCGGCGCGAGCGCATCTTCGCCTATCTCAATCCGTGGGAAGAAGAGAACGCGCTCGGCAAGGCATACCAGCTCTCGCATTCCCTGATCGCCTTCGGGCGCGGCGAACTGTTCGGCGTCGGCCTCGGCGGCAGCGTCGAGAAGCTGCACTACCTGCCGGAAGCGCACACCGACTTCCTGCTGGCGGTGATCGGAGAGGAACTCGGCTTTGCCGGCGTGCTGGTCGTCGTCGCCATGTTCTACTGGATCGTCAAGCGTTCCTTCGAAATCGGCCGCCAGGCGATCGCGATGGACCTGACCTTCGCCGGACTCGCGGCCAAGGGCATCGGCATCTGGATCGGCGTGCAGGCATTCATCAACATGGGTGTGAACCTCGGTTTGCTGCCGACCAAAGGACTGACCTTGCCGCTGATGAGTTATGGCGGCTCGGGTGTACTGATCAACTGTGTGGGGCTCGCCATTCTTCTGCGTATTGATTATGAGAATCGCGTTCTCATGAGGGGAGGCCGCATATGAAGCGCCTCCTGATCATGGCGGCCGGTACCGGCGGTCACATCTTCCCCGGCCTCGCCATCGCCCAGACGATGCAGGCGCGCGGCTGGCAGGTTTCCTGGCTCGGCACCATGCACGGCATGGAGCGCGACATCGTGCCAAAGCATAGGATCGAGATGGATTCGATCGACTTCGCCGGTGTGCGCGGCAAGGGCTTGATGCATACCGCGCGCGGCATATTGAAGATGGCCCGCGCGTTTGTCTCCTGTTTCAGCATCATCGGCCGACGCAAGCCGGACGTGGTGCTCGGCATGGGCGGCTACGTGACCGTGCCCGGCGGCATGATGGCCAAGGCGCGCGGCGTGCCGCTGGTGCTCGTCAACGCCGATGCGGCACTGCTGCTGTCGAACAAGACGCTGGCGCCGGTGGCGCAGCGCGTGCTGTTCGGCTTCCCGGCGGATTTCGGCAGCGCGGCGTCGAAGGCGCTGGTCACCGGCAATCCCGTGCGCAAGGAAATCATCGAGGTCGCCCCGCCGGCCCAGCGTTATGCGGCGCGAACCGGCCCGCTGCGCCTGCTGATCGTCGGCGGCAGCCTCGGCGCGAAAGTATTGAACGAGTGCATGCCCGCGGCGCTCGCGCGGATTCCCGCGAACATTCGCCCGGTCGTCACGCACCAGTCCGGCAAGCAGCACATCGATGTCCTGCGCAAGGCCTATGCCGATGCGCAGGTACAGGCGGAAGTCGTGG
The DNA here is from genome assembly GCF_035654295.1 of Noviherbaspirillum sp. Taxonomy (GTDB): domain Bacteria; phylum Pseudomonadota; class Gammaproteobacteria; order Burkholderiales; family Burkholderiaceae_D; genus Noviherbaspirillum. The sequence goes on from NZ_DASRXF010000125.1 coordinate 36,035, forward strand.
ATTTCATCGACGACATGCCGCGCCGATACGCGGAAGCCGACCTCGTGATCTGCCGTGCCGGCGCGATCACCGTGTCGGAGCTGACGGCCGCCGGCGTGGCCAGCGTGCTCGTGCCGCTGGTGGCGTCGACCACTTCCCATCAGCGCGACAACGCGCAGTGGATGGCGAAGCAGAAGGCGGCAGTGCATCTGCCGCAGGGAGAATTGAAACCGGAACGGGTGGCGCAACTGCTGCAGTCGCTCACCCGCGAGGAATGCAGGACGATGGCAGAGGCGGCGCATGGTATCGGAAGACGCCAGGCGAACGAAACGATTGCGAACGTACTGGAAGAATTAGCGAAATAGAATGAAACACAAAGTCAAGAACATCCACTTCGTCGGCATCGGCGGTTCGGGCATGAGCGGCATCGCGGAGGTGCTGCTCAACCTCGGCTACACGATCTCCGGTTCCGACCTGTCCAGCAACGCTGCGACCCAGCGTCTGGCCGAGCGCGGCGCCAAGATCACCTTCGGCCACGCGGCGGAGAATATCCAGGGAGCGGATGCCATCGTCACCTCGACCGCGGTCAAGGGCGACAATCCCGAAGTGATCGCCGCGCGCGCCAAGCACATTCCGATCGTGCCGCGCGCCATCATGCTGGCCGAACTGATGCGCCTCAAGCAGGGCATCGCGATCGCCGGCACCCACGGCAAGACCACCACCACCAGCCTCGTCGCCAGCGTGCTGGCCGAGGGCGGGCTGGACCCCACCTTCGTCATCGGCGGCCGCCTCAACAGCGCCGGCGCCAATGCGAAACTCGGCGCGGGCGATTTCATCGTCGCCGAAGCCGACGAGTCGGACGCCTCCTTCCTCAACCTGTCGCCGTGCATCGAAGTCATCACCAACATCGATGCCGACCACATGGAGACCTATGACCACAGCTTCGCCAAGCTGAAGCAGGCCTTCGTCGAGTTCACGCAGCGCCTTCCGTTCTACGGCGTCGTCATGGTCTGCATCGACGACCCGAACGTGCGCGAGATCATGCCCTTCATCTCCAAGCCCATCCTCACCTACGGCTTCCACGAAGAAGCCCAGGTGCGCGCGGTCGATGCGAAGGCAGTGGACGGCCACATGGAGTTCACCGTGCTGCAGGAAGAATATCCGCCGCTGCACGTACACCTGAACCAGCCCGGCATGCACAACGTGCAGAACGCCTGCGCCGCGATTGCCATCGCGCGCGAACTGGGCGTGGACGACGCCGCGACGCAGAAAGCGCTGCGCGAGTTCAACGGCGTGGGCCGCCGCTTCACCCGTTACGGCGACATCAAGCTGCCGGCCGGCGGCAGCTTTGCGCTGGTCGACGATTACGGCCACCACCCGGTGGAAATGGCGGCGACGCTATCCGCCGCGCGCGGCGCCTATCCGGGCCGGCGCATCGTGCTGGCCTTCCAGCCGCACCGTTACACCCGTACCCGCGACCTGTTCGAGGACTTCGTGAAAGTCATGTCCTCGGTGGACGCACTGGTGCTGGCCGAGGTCTACCCGGCCGGCGAACAACCGATCGTGGCCGCCGACGGCCGCGCGCTCGCTCATGCGCTGCGCGTGCTCGGCAAGGTGGAACCGATCTTCGTGGAAGACATTGCCGATATGCCGTCGACGATCATGGACATGGCCAAGGATGGGGATGTCGTCATCACCATGGGCGCCGGTTCGATCAGCGGCGTGCCGGGAAAACTGGCTCAAACGAGCTGAAGCAGGATTCAACATGAGCAACACGGATTTGAAAAAAGAGTTTGGAAAAGTCGGCGTGCTGTACGGCGGGCGCTCCGCCGAGCGCGAGGTTTCGCTGATGTCGGGCGGCGGCGTGCTGAAGGCACTGCAGAGCAAGGGCGTCGACGCGCACGGTTTCGACCCGGCGCAGCGCAGCCTCGCCGAGCTGGCCGCGGAAAAGTTCGACCGCGTATTCATCGCGCTGCACGGCCGCTTCGGCGAAGACGGCACGCTGCAAGGCGTGCTGGAACAGCTCGGCATTCCGTACACCGGTTCCGGCGTGATGGCCTCGTCCATCGGCATGGACAAGGTGATGACCAAGCGCATCTGGCTGAACCACGGCCTGCCGACGCCGCGCTTCATCGTGCTCGACTCGGTCGAGGCGACGCCGGAAGAGCTGCGCAAGGTGCCGGACGAGCTCGGCCTGCCGGTGATGCTGAAGGCGCCGCATGAAGGCTCGACCATCGGCATCAGCAAGGTCATCGACGGCGCCGCGCTGCAGGCCGGCTTCGAGCACTGCGCGAAGTACGACGACGTGGTACTGGCCGAGGAATTCATCACCGGACGCGAGCTGACGGTGCCGGTGCTGGGCAAGGGCCGCACGGCGCGCGCGCTGCCGATTGTGGAGATCTGCGCGCCGCAGGGCAACTACGACTACGAGCACAAGTATTTCAGCGACGACACGCAGTACCTCTGCCCGGCGCCGCTGGACGAAGAACTGACCAAGCGCATCCAGTCGCTGGCGGTGCGCGCGTACAACGCCGTGGGATCGTCCGGCTGGGCGCGCGTGGACTTCATGCTGCGCGCTGCCGACAACGAGCCCTTCCTGCTGGAGATCAACACTTCTCCGGGCATGACCGGCCATTCGCTGGTGCCGATGTCGGCGAAGGCCTCCGGCGTCAGCTATGAAGACTTGTGCGTGGAAATTTTGCGTTCCGCCGACCTTGACCTGAAGCCGGGCAAGGACTGGACGCCGACGTAAGGGAAGAGCGAACGACGATGTGGCACGACGTACGCATGCTCAATGCAACCACCAACGCCCTGCTCGGCGTGCTGGTGCTGAGCCTGCTTGCGTCCGGCCTGTGGTGGGTGGCGCAGCGGCCGATGTTCACGCTCAAGACAATTCGTGTCGAGGGCGTCAGCGAAACCGCGCTGCGACACGTTAATGCATCCACGGTGCGTACCGCAGCGCTGCCGCGCATCAAGGGCAACTTCTTCACCGCGAACCTCGATACGGTTCGCGTGGCCTTCGAAGCGGTGCCCTGGGTGCGCAAGGCGTCGGTGCGGCGCGAATGGCCGAACAAGCTGATCGTGACAGTGGAAGAGCACCAGCCGCTGGGCACCTGGGGCGAGGACGGCAGGCTGCTGTCGGTGAAAGGGGATGTGTTCACCGCCAACCTCGCCGAGGCCGAGGAAGACGGCGAGCTGGCCGCGTTCGACGGACCGGAAGGCAGCGCGAAGGAAGTCGTCGCGCGCTACCGCGAGCTGCAGGACTGGTTCAAGCCGGTCAGTCTGGCGCCCGAGGCAGTGCGGCTATCCAGCCGCTACGCCTGGAGCGTCCGGCTGGACAACGGCATGACGGTCGAACTGGGGCGGGAGGCCAACAGCGCCACCCTGAAAGACCGCGTCGACAGGCTGGTGAAGATTTATCCGCAACTGGTCACGCGGTTGCAGGACAGGATTGAAAGTGTGGATATGCGTTACCCGAATGGATTGGCGTTGAAGGCAACAGGATTGAAGTTCGGTATCGAAGGCAAAAAAAAGTAAGCGAAACGACATGACAAAAGACGCGAAAAACCTGATCGTCGGCCTCGACATCGGCACCTCCAAGGTGGTTGCTGTGGTGGCCGAAGTGATGCCGAACGGCAGGCACGAGGTCATCGGGCTGGGCCAGCACGAGTCCAAGGGGCTGAAAAAGGGCGTGGTGGTCAACATCGAGGCGACGGTCGAATCGATCCAGCGCGCGCTCGAAGAAGCCGAGCTGATGGCCGACTGCAAGATCAAGAACGTCTATACCGGGATCGCAGGCAGCCATATCCGCAGCTTCAATTCCAGCGGCATGGTCGCGATCAAGGACAAGGAAGTGACGGCCACCGACGTCGCGCGCGTGATCGAGACCGCCAAGGCGGTGAACATCCCGACCGACCAGCAGCTGCTGCACACGGTCCCGCAGGAATTCATCGTCGACAGCCAGGAAGACGTGCGCGAGCCGATCGGCATGAGCGGCATCCGCCTCGAAGTGAAGGTGCATATCGTTACCGGCGCGGTCTCGGCGGTGCAGAACATCGTCAAGTGCGTGCGCCGCTGCGGCCTTGAAGTATCCGACCTGATCCTCCAGCCGATGGCATCGGCCGATGCCGTGCTGACCGCCGACGAAAAGGAACTCGGCGTGGTGCTGGTCGACATCGGCGGCGGCACGACCGATGTGGCGATCTTCACCGAAGGCGCGATCCGCCACACCGCAGTGATCCCCATCGCCGGCGACCAGATCACCAACGACATCGCGATGGCGCTGCGCACGCCGACCGCGGAAGCGGAAGAGATCAAGCTGCGTTACGGCGTCGCCAAGCAGGTGCTGGCCGATCCGGGCGAGACGCTGGAAGTGCCCGGCCTCGGCGATCGCGGCCCGCGCACCCTGTCGCGCCAGGCGCTGGCGGCGGTGATCGAACCGCGCGTCGAAGAATTGTTCGCCCTCGTGCACCAGGTGGTGCGCGAGTCGGGCTACGAAGAGGTGCTGTCGTCCGGCATCGTCATCACCGGCGGCACCGCAATGATGCCGGGGATGGTGGAGCTGGCCGAAGACATCTTCCTCAAGCCCACACGCCTCGGCGTGCCGGAGTACAGCGGGCAGCTGGCGGACGTGGTGCGCAGCCCGCGCTATTCGACTGTGTTGGGCTTGTTGCTGGAAGCGAAGAAGCAGTACCTGCGCGGCCACATCGTCACTCGCCAGGATGGTTCGGTGAAGGCGGTATGGCAGCGGATGAAAGAGTGGTTCCTGGGCAATTTCTAAGCAGTAAAAATTTTAATAATCGTGTATCAACCGCAGTTTGCAGTTGCTAGTCGCCCCATAGCGTGGTGACTATCGACTGAAAACTGCTTCATCTAAGGGAGTAAAACTGTCATGGAAATCGATATGATCGATAACGCGAATCTCGGCACCGTGATCAAGGTTGTCGGCGTGGGCGGTGCAGGGGGCAATGCAGTGCAGCACATGATCAACAAGGGCGTGGCCGGCGTGGAGTTCATCGCCGCCAATACCGATGCCCAGGCACTGCAGCAGTCCAAGGCCAACAATATCATCCAGATCGGCGACTCCGGCCTGGGCGCCGGCATGAAGCCTGACGTGGGCCGCCAGCTGGCCGAGGAATCCCGCCAGCGCATCGAAGACGCGCTGCGCGGCGCGCACATGGTATTCATCGCTGCCGGCATGGGCGGCGGCACGGGTACCGGCGCCGCACCTGTCGTCGCGGAAGTGGCCAAGCAGCTCGGCGCGCTGACCGTCGCCGTGGTGTCCAAGCCCTTCTCCTACGAGGGCGCGAAGTGCATGGAAATCGCCGAGCGCGGCCTGGAAGAACTGTCGCAGCACGTCGATTCCCTGATCGTGATCCTCAACGAGAAGCTGGAAGACATCTACGAAGACGACAGCATGATGGAATGGCTGCAGCACGCCGATGACGTGCTGAACAACGCCGTGGCCGGCATCGCCGAGATCATCAACGTCCCGGGCCACATCAACGTCGACTTCAACGACGTCAAGACCATCATGGGCGAGCAGGGCAAGGCCATGATGGGCACCGCGACCGCTTCCGGCGTCGACCGCGCACGCATCGCCGCCGAGCAGGCAGTGGCTTCCCCGCTGCTGGACGGCATCGACCTCTCCGGCGCGCGCGGCGTGCTGGTCAACGTCACTGCCAGCCGCAGCCTCAAGGGCAAGGAAATCAAGGAAGTCATGGCAACCGTGCGCGCCTTCGCCGCACCCGACGCCTCGATCGCGCAAGGCATCGCGTATGACGAGAACATGGGCGACGAGATCCGCGTCACTGTCGTGACAACCGGTCTCGGCCGCGGCTGCAAGAACGTGCAGCTGGTGCAGACCCCGGTCCTGCGCACCGGCACGCACAACGAGCCGATCATGCAGCACACCGGCATGCACCAGGGCGCAGCCCAGCCGGCGGCCTCCTTCGACGGCCTGAAGGCGCCGGCGGTATGGCGCCGCGAGTCGGCATCCGAGACCGTGCGCGCGCTCGAAAAGAACGGCATGGAAACCTACGACATCCCGGCCTTCCTGCGCAAACAGGCAGACTGATTCGGACAAGACTGCAAGAAAAGCAAGAAAAAGGCATACTGCGGTCTCGACGCCGCGCCCCGCGTGACAGCGGCGCGCGGCGTTTTTTCGCACTCAAGAAAAGAGAGGACACACCATGACCATCAAGATCGGCGACCGCCTGCCGGAAGGCACCCTGTCGGAATTCATCGAAGTCGAATCGGAAGGCTGCTCCCTGGGCCCCAACACCTTCAAGGTCAGCGACTTGACCAAGGGCAAGAAGATTGCCGTATTTGGTCTCCCCGGCGCCTACACGCCGACCTGCTCGGCCAAGCATGTGCCCGGCTACATCGCCCTCGCAGACCAGCTCAAGGCAAAGGGCGTGGACGAGATCTGGTGCATCTCGGTCAACGACGCCTTCGTCATGGGTGCATGGGGTCGCGACCAGAAGGCCACCGGCATCGTGCGCATGATGGCCGACGGCAGCGCCGAATTCACCAAGGCGCTCGGCCTGGAATTCGACCTCACGGCGCGCGGCATGGGGGTTCGCTCGCAGCGCTACTCGATGCTGGTGGAAGACGGCGTCGTCAAGCAGCTCAACATCGAGCAGCCGGGCAAGTTTGAAGTCTCCAACGCAGAAACCATGCTTGGCCAGCTTGGCTAAGTAGTCGAGGTTTCCGGTGGGTTTCGCTTCGCTCTACCCACCCTACGGTTCTTTATAGAGGACGGTAGGGTGGGTAGAGCGAAGCGAAACCCACCATGCGCTCGACGTTCATCAACTTTGCGCACCTAACCCACCACCACCACCTCCACCCGCGCCTCCCGCAACACCCTCCCCAGCGCCTCTGGTGGCCTGGCATCCGTAAACAGCATGTCAATCTGCGACACATGGGCCATGCGCACCAGCGCCTGCCGGCCGAACTTGTCGTGATCGGCGACCAGCCATACCTCGCGCGACTGCTCGATGATCGCCTGCGCAACCTTGACCTCGCGCGGGTCGTAGTCGCGCAGCGTGCCGTCCGGCTCGATGCTGGAAATGCCGATGATCCCGATGTCGACCTTGAACTGACGGATGAAGTCGATCGTCGCTTCGCCGACGATGCCGCGGTCACGCCCCCGCACCACGCCCCCGGCAAGAATCACTTCGCAATGCGGATTGTCGGAGAGGATGGAGGCCACGTTGAGGTTGTTGGTGACCACGTGCAGCGCCTGGTGGTGCATCAGTGCCCGGGCGACTTCTTCGGTGGTGGTGCCGATGTTGATCAGCAGGGAGCAGCCCGACGGCACCTGCCGCGCGACTTCGCAGGCAATGCGCCGCTTGGCGTCGCTGTTCATCCCTTGGCGCAGGCTGTAGTCGATGTTCTCGACCGAGGAGGGCAGCCCGACCCCGCCGTGGTAGCGCGCCAGCAGGTTCGCTTCTTCCATCATCTTGACGTCGCGCCGCACGGTCTGCGGCGTCACGCCCAGCTCCTGGGCCAGCTCCTCGACAGACATGGTGACGCGTTGCCGCACGGTATCCAGCAGCCGCCTTTGACGTGGATTAAGGGTCAAAGCCGTTCCCCTTCATGCTGTGCAAAGCCATCAATATAATTGAAAACGAAAACAAACGAACATAAAAGAGCGAAAAAATTGTTGCATTAGTTTCGAGTATTGTCGTATCTTAAGCGCCTGACGCACCGTACTAACACTTACTCCTTGGGCGAGAGCGGATGGAAAACGGCAAGCACACCCTCGAATGCGACCTGCTCGTTGTCGGCGGGGGCATCAATGGCGCCGGCATTGCGCGCGACGCCGCCGGACGCGGTCTGTCCGTCGTCCTGTGTGAAAAGGATGACCTTGCCTCGCACACCTCTTCGTCCTCGTCCAAGCTCATCCACGGCGGCCTGCGTTACCTGGAGTATTACGAGTTCAACCTCGTGCGCAAGGCGCTGATCGAACGCGAAGTCTTGCTGCGCTCGGCGCCGCACATCATGTGGCCGCTGCGTTTCGTGCTGCCGCACGACAAGGGTCAGCGCCCTAAATGGATGATCCGGGCCGGCCTGTTCATGTACGACGCGCTGGCAAGGCGCGAGCTGCTGCCCGGGTCGCGCGGGGTGGACCTGCGCGCGCACGCAGCAGGCAAGCCCCTGAAGCCGGAGTTCACGCGCGGATTCGTCTATTCCGACGGCTGGGTGGATGACGCGCGGCTGGTTGTCCTCAATGCCGTCGATGCGGCCGAGAAGGGCGCGCGCATCCTGACGCGGACACGCTGCACCGAAGCGAAGCGGGAAGGCGGCGCGTGGGTGGCCGAACTGCTTGATGCGCAGGGCCGGCGCAAGCTTGTTCGCGCCCGCGCGCTGGTGAACGCCGCGGGTCCGTGGACCGCGCAATTCCTGCAGACCGCCGCGCAGCGCCCGTCGGAAAAGGCACTGCGTCTGATCAAGGGCAGCCATATTGTCGTGCCGCGCCTGTTCGACCATCCCTACGCCTATATCTTCCAGCACCCCGACGGCCGCATCGTGTTCGCGATTCCGTACGAGCAGGACTTCACGCTGATTGGCACCACGGACATCGAATATCACGGCGATGCCAACAAGGTCGCCATCGACCGGGAAGAGGTCGTCTACCTGTGCGACCTCGCCAGCCGCTACTTCCGGAAGCGGATCGCGCCCGGCGATGTGGTCTGGAGCTATTCCGGTGTCCGTCCGCTGGTGGAGGACGAGGCATCGAGTGCTTCCGCCGTCACCCGCGATTACCGTCTCGAACTCGATGCGGGCGGGGCGCCGCTGGTGTCCGTCTTCGGCGGCAAGATCACCACCTTCCGCAAGCTGGCGGAAGAGGCGGTCGACATGCTGGCGCCGCTGCTGTCATCGCACCGCGGTGCATGGACGGAAGACGCCTGCCTGCCCGGCGGCGACCTGTTCGGCGCAAAGCCGTCCAATCGCTCGGTGCTGGATTACGAGAAATTCGTGCTCGAGATGCAAAAGCGCTATGCCTTCCTGCCGCCCGCCCTCGTCACGCGCTATGCACGCGCCTACGGCACGCGCATCGACAAGTTGCTGGCGGGGCGCAAACGCGAGGCGGACATGGGAGAGCAGATCGCGCCCGGCCTGTACGAAGCGGAGGCCGATTACCTGATGCGGCATGAATGGGCCGTGGATGCGGCCGACATCCTCTGGCGCCGAAGCAAACTCGGCCTGCACCTGCCGGGGGATGCACAGGACAAGCTTGATGCCTGGATCCGGACAAGAAACCGGATCGAAAAAAGCTGCAGCGCCTGAACAAACAACAAGGGCGCACAAGAAGAATTTTTAGGAGGAAGACAGCGTGCTTCTAGCATTGGAAAACGTCAGCAAGAAAGTTGGCGCGGAAGATCACATCTACCCGCTATCGATCTCGCTGGTACCGGGGACAATCAACGTATTGCTGGGAACGACCAAGGCCGGCAAGACGACCCTGATGCGCCTGATGGCCGGCCTCGACAAGCCGACCGAAGGACGCGTCGTGGCCGGCGGCCAGGACGTGACAGGGGTGTCGGTGCGCGAGCGCGATCTCGCCATGGTGTACCAGCAATTCATCAACTACCCGTCGTTCACGGTGTTCGACAACATCGCTTCCCCGTTGCGCATCAAGGGCGTGCCCGAGAGCGAGATCAAGAAGCGCGTGACCGAGATGGCCGAGCGCCTGCATATCACACCTTACCTGCAACGCTTTCCGGCCGAGCTGTCCGGCGGACAGCAGCAGCGCACGGCGATGGCGCGCGCCCTCATCAAGGAAGCCGGCCTGCTGCTGCTGGATGAACCGCTGGTCAACCTGGACTACAAGCTGCGCGAGGAACTGCGCAACGAGCTGACGGAACTGTTCTCGGAAGGGAAGACGACGGTCGTTTATGCCACGACGGAACCGCTCGAAGCCCTGCAGCTAGGCGGGCAGGTCGCGGTACTGCACGAAGGACGGCTGCTGCAGAGCGGGCCGACGCTGGATGTCTTCAATGCCCCCGGTTCCATCCAGGCGGCGCGCACCTTCAGCGATCCGCCCATCAACCTGATGCACGCCACGCTCGACGCGAACGGGATGGCGCAGCTCGGAGGCGGCCTGGTGCTGCAACTCAGTCCCGAGCAGATGCAAAAGGCGGCCGGCCACAAGGAAGTCGAACTCGGCCTGCGGGCGCACAGCCTGCGGCTCGCCGCGCGCTATCCGGACGACGTAGCGATCGAGGCCGAAGTGGAACTGGCCGAAATCAGCGGCTCCGAAACCTATGTGCATGTGCACCGCGGCCGCATCGCGCTGGTGGCGCAGCTGCCGGGCGTGCACGATCTCGCGCTCGGTTCCCGCTGCAGCCTGTACTGCAGGCCCGGCGACCTGTTCCTGTACGCACCCGACGGCAAACTCTTGTTTGCACCGACACTGACTCAGGCTGGAGTGTAAGCATGGCGCGCATTGAACTCGTTGATCTGGCTCATGCCTACCGGCCGAACCCGACGCAGCCGTCGGACTACGCGCTGCGCCCGATGAACATGCAGTGGGACGACGGCGGAGCCTATGCGCTGCTCGGCCCTTCCGGGTGCGGCAAGACGACGCTGCTCAACATCATTTCCGGCTTGCTGCGCCCCTCCCACGGCCGCGTCCTCTTCGACGGCAAGGACGTGACCGAGCTGCCGCCCGAGGCGCGCAACATCGCGCAGGTGTTCCAGTTCCCCGTCATCTACGACACGATGACCGTATTCGACAACCTCGCCTTCCCGCTGCGTAACCGCGGCTGGAAGACGGCCGACATCAACAAGCGCGTGCAGCAGGTCGCCGAGATGCTGGAACTGAGCAGCGACCTGAAGCACCGCGCCAGCGGCCTGTCCGTCGATGCCAAGCAAAAGATTTCGCTGGGCCGCGGACTGGTGCGTCCGGACGTCGCGGCGGTGCTGTTCGACGAACCGCTGACCGTGATCGATCCGCACCTGAAATGGCTGCTGCGCCGCAAGCTCAAGGAGATCCACCACGAGCTCAAGCTGTCGCTGATCTACGTCACTCATGACCAGGTGGAAGCGCTGACCTTCGCCGACAAGGTGGTGGTGATGACCCAGGGCGAAGTGGTGCAGGCGGGCACGGCGCAGGAATTGTTCGAGCAGCCGGCGCATACCTTCGTCGGCTACTTCATCGGCAATCCGGGCATGAACCTCCTGCCCTGCAAGATCAACGGCGGCGCGGTGCACATCGAGGGCAGCACGATCCCGTTGCCGCCCAAGGTGAGCGCCGCGCTGGACGGCGCCGACGGCAAGACCACGCTGGGCATCCGTCCGGAATTCGTCGAATGCGAGGTCGAACCGCAGCCGGACACGACGCCGGCGACCGTCACGTCGGTACGCAACCTCGGTACGCACTACCTCGCCGAATTCCGCGTGGGCGAGCACACCATCGCCGCCAAGCTGCGGCAGCTCAGCGCGGCCGCGGGTGACAAGGTATGGCTGCGCCTGCCGGCCGAGCGGACCCTTTACTACGTCAACGACAAGCGGGTGGCATGACATGAAAACCCATAACAACCGTGCCTGGTTCCTGATCCTTCCGGTGATCCTGTGCGTCGCCTTTTCGGCCATCCTGCCGCTGATGACCATCGTGAACTACTCGGTGCAGGACATCCTCGGCCCGACGCAGCACGTCTTCGTCGGCACGGAATGGTTCCGCATGGTGATGCGCGACAGCGAACTGCATGGCGCGCTGTACCGCCAGATGATTTTCTCGTTGTCGGTGCTGGCGATCGAAATCCCGCTCGGCATCCTGGTTGCGCTGACCATGCCCGCGCAGGGCTGGAAGGCATCGATGTCGCTGGTGCTGATCGCCTTGCCGCTGCTGATTCCCTGGAACGTGGTCGGCACCATCTGGCAGATCTTCGGCCGCGGCGACATCGGCCTGCTCGGCTATGCGGTGAACCATGCCGGCATCAGCTACAACTACACCGGCGACTCGATCGATGCCTGGGTGACCGTACTGGTGATGGACATCTGGCACTGGACGCCGCTGGTGGTGCTGCTGTGCTACGCCGGCCTGCGCGCGATTCCCGATGCCTACTACCAGGCGGCGAAGATCGACGGCGCCTCGCGCTGGGCGGTGTTCCGCTTCATCCAGCTACCCAAGCTGCGCAATGTGCTGATGATCGCCGTGCTGCTGCGCTTCATGGACAGCTTCATGATCTATACCGAACCCTTCGTGCTGACCGGCGGCGGGCCTGGCAATGCGACCACCTTCCTCTCGCAATACCTGACGCAGAAGGCAGTCGGCCAGTTCGACCTCGGGCCGGCGGCCGCATTCTCGCTGATCTACTTCCTCATCATCCTGCTGTTCTGCTTCGTGCTCTACAACTGGATGCAACGTGTCGGAACGGGAGACAAGAAATGATGAGCAAAACCCTGACGCGGCCCATCCTCGCGCTTTACCTGCTGCTGTCGCTGCTGCCGATCTACTGGATGCTCAACATGTCGCTCAAGACCAACGAGGAAATCGTTGGCGCGCTGACCATGTGGCCGAGCAACCTCACCTTCGACAACTTCAAGACGATCTTCACCGATCCGTCCTGGTATGACGGCTATATCAACTCGATCCTCTACGTCGTCATCAACATGGTCCTGTCTGTGGCGGTGGCCTTGCCGGCGGCGTATGCGTTCTCGCGCTACTCCTTCCTCGGCGACAAGCACCTGTTCTTCTGGCTGCTGACCAACCGCATGACGCCGCCGGCGGTGTTCCTGCTGCCCTTCTTCCAGCTGTACTCGACGGTCGGCCTGATGGATACCCACCTCGCGGTGGCGCTGGCGCATATGGTGTTCAACGTGCCGCTCGCGGTCTGGATCCTGGAAGGCTTCATGTCCGGCATCCCGAAGGAGATCGACGAGACGGCCTACATCGACGGCTACAGCTTCCCGAAGTTTTTCGTGAAGATCTTCCTGCCGATGATCAAGTCCGGCGTGGGTGTGACGATGTTCTTCTGCTTCATGTTCAGCTGGGTGGAGTTGCTGCTGGCGCGCACGCTCACCTCGGTCAATGCCAAACCGATCGCGGCGACGATGACGCGCACCGTCTCCGCCGCCGGCATGGACTGGGGCGTGCTGTCGGCCGCCGGCGTGCTGACCATCGTGCCGGGCGCGCTGGTGATCTGGTTCGTGCGGCACTACATCGCCAAGGGCTTTGCAATGGGGAGGGTGTGACATGGGAGAACTGCTTGGATGGATGGCATGGACGCCTCCCGTGGCCATCTTCTTTACCGTGATCGTGCTGATGCTGATCGGCATGACCATCTGGGAAATGAAATCGCCGACGCTGGAACGGCAGGGCTTCCTGCCGATCAGCACCACGCGCGGTGACCGCTTGTTCATCGGATTGCTGGCCGCTGCCTACCTGAACCTCGCGTGGGCCGGCCTGACGGAGATGCACCAGGCCATCGGCGCGGTGGTCGGCTTCCTGGTGCTGCTGATTGTGATGCGTTGGGGTTAAACCCGCGTTTCGATGCCCGGCGCAACCCTTCCCCGCGCCGGGCATTCCTGCTGGGGGAAGACATTAAAACAGGTGGAGATATGAGACTGAAACTGACGGCGTTGGCAGCGGCGGCAATGCTGGCTTCAGGGGCTTCCTGGGCTGACATGAAAGCTGCGGAAAAGTGGGTTACCCAGGAATTTCAACCGTCCAGCCTGAGCAAGCAGCAACAGCTCGACGAACTGAAATGGTTCATCGATGCCGCCGCCAAGCTCAAGGCGAAGGGCGTGACCGAGATCAATGTCGTGTCCGAAACCATCGACACGCACGTCTACGAATCGAAGACGCTGGCCAAGGCCTTCGAGGAGATCACCGGCATCAAGGTCAAGCACGACATCATCCAGGAAGGAGACGTGGTCGAGAAGCTGCAGACCTCGATGCAGTCCGGCAAGAGCATCTACGACGGCTGGATTTCCGACTCCGACCTGATCGGCACGCACTATCGTTATGGCGCGATCATTCCGCTGTCCGATTACATGGCCGGCGAAGGCAAGGAATTCACCAACCCCGGCCTCGACCTGAAGGATTTCATCGGCATCAGCTTCACCACCGCGCCGGACGGCAAGGTATACCAGCTGCCCGACCAGCAGTTCGCCAACCTCTACTGGTTCCGCGCCGACTGGTTCGAGCGCAAGGACCTGAAGGAAAAGTTCAAGGCCAAGTACGGCTATGAACTGGGCGTGCCGCTCAACTGGTCCGCCTACGAAGACATCGCCGAGTTCTTCACCAACGACGTCAAGAACATCGACGGCAAGCGCGTCTACGGCCACATGGATTACGGCAAGAAAGACCCGTCGCTGGGCTGGCGCTTCACCGACGCCTGGCTGTCGATGGCCGGGACCGCCGACAAGGGCATTCCCAACGGCGTGCCGGTCGACGAGTGGGGCATTCGCGTATCGGCGGACAAGTGCAACCCGGCCGGCGCATCGGTATCCCGCGGCGGCGCCACCAATTCACCGCCGGCCGTCTATGCGCTCACCAAGTACATCGACTGGATGAAGAAGTACGCGCCGCAGCAGTCCATGGGCATGACCTTCTCCGAGGCAGGCCCGGTGCCGGCGCAGGGCGAAGTGGCGCAGCAGATCTTCTGGTACACCGCCTTCACCGCGTCCTACATCAAGCCGGGGCTGCCCGTGGTGCATGCGGACGGCAAGCCGAAGTGGCGCATGGCGCCGTCTCCGCACGGTCCGTACTGGAAGACCGGCATGCAGAACGGCTACCAGGACGTGGGCGCATGGACCTTCTTCAAGTCCACGCCGCCGGAGCGCCGCGCCGGTGCCTGGCTGTATGCGCAGTTCGTGACGTCCAAGACGGTGTCGCTGAAGAAGTCAATCACCGGACTGACCTTCATCCGCGAGTCGGACATCAAGCATGACTACTTCACCAAGCATGCCGACCAGCTCGGCGGCCTGATCGAGTTCTACCGCAGCCCGGCGCGCGTGGCATGGACGCCGACCGGAACCAACGTGCCGGATTATCCGAAGCTGGCGCAGCTGTGGTGGAAGAACGTCGCTACTGCAGTCACCGGCGAAAAGACACCGCAAGCCGCGATGGACAACCTGGCCGAGGAAATGGACCAGGTGATGGCCCGCCTCGAACGCGCCGGCATGAAGGCTTGTCCGCCCAAGCTGAACGCCAAGGGCGATCCGAACAAGTGGCTGTCCGACAAGGGCGCGCCCTGGAAGAAGCTGGACAACGAAAAGCCGAAGGGCGAGACAATTGCCTACGAAAAGCTGCTGCAGGCCTGGAAGGAGGGCCGCGCTTACTGATCCGGCAAATCGTCGATAAACTAGATGTATAGGTGGGTTTCGCTTCGCTCTACCCACCCTACCGTCCTTTATATAGAACCGTAGGGTGGGCAGAGCGGAGCGAAACCCACCAGCCAATAAAGAATCACAGGGCAGGTGGCGCGTCAGCGAAACCCATCCTTGGAGACGATCCAGTGACCAAATACATCCTCGCCCTGGACCAGGGCACGACCAGTTCGCGCGCCATCCTGTTCGACCGCGAAGGCCGCATGCAGGGCATTGCGCAGCAGGAGTTCCGGCAGATTTTCCCGCAGTCCGGCTGGGTGGAGCACGACGCCGGCGAGATCTGGCAGAGCCAATTGAGCGTCGCGCGACAGGTACTCGCGCAGCACAACGTGACAGCGGCCGACATCGCCGCCATCGGCATCACTAACCAGCGCGAAACGACAGTAGTGTGGGACCGCAAGACCGGCGAGCCGATCGCCAACGCCATCGTCTGGCAGGACCACCGTACCGCCAGCCTGTGCGACAGCCTGCGCGAGCAGGGCAAGTCCGGCCTGTTCCAGGAAAAGACCGGCCTGGTCATCGATGCATACTTTTCCGGCACCAAGCTCAAATGGCTGCTGGATAACGTCCCCGGCGCGCGAAGCCGTGCCGAGCGCGGCGAACTCGCGTTCGGCACCATCGATTGCTGGCTGATCTACAAACTGTGCGGCGCGCATGTGGTCGACACCAGCAATGCCTCGCGCACGCTGCTGTTCAATATCCACACCCTGCAGTGGGACGAGGAATTGCTTGCCGTCCTCGACATTCCGCGCAGCCTGCTGCCGGATGTCGTGTCCGGCAGCGGTGTGCTCGGCAGCACGCGCGCCGAACTGCTTGGCGGCGCGATCCCGATCGCTGGCATCGCCGGCGACCAGCAGGCGGCTACCTTCGGCCAGGCCTGCCACCGCCCGGGGATGGCGAAGAATACCTACGGCACCGGCTGCTTCATGCTGATGAACACCGGCAAACAGGCGATCACCTCCAAGAACAACCTGCTGACCACCGTTGGCTGGACCATCGACGGGCAGACCGATTACATGCTCGAGGGCAGCGTCTTCAACGCGGGCGCCGCCGTGCAGTGGCTGCGCGACGGCCTGGGCATCATCAAGGGTTCGGACGAAGTCGAGGCGCTGGCCTCCAGCGTTCCGGATACCGGAGGCGTGTTCGTCGTTCCGGCATTCGCCGGGCTCGGCGCGCCGTACTGGGACGCCTATGCGCGCGGGACCATCGTCGGCATCAGCCGGGGCACCACGAAGGCACATATCGCCCGGGCCACGCTGGCCAGCATCGCGTACCAGAGCGCCGACGTGCTCGAGGCGATGCAGAAGGATGCGGCGATCGGCCTGACGGAACTGCGCGTGGACGGCGGCGCTTCGCGCAACGACTTGCTGATGCAGTTCCAGGCCGATGTGCTGGGGGTGCCGGTGGTGCGGCCGGTGGTGACCGAAACCACCGCACTGGGCGCGGCCTATCTGGCCGGGCTGGCGGTGAAATTCTGGGGTTCGAAGGAAGAGATCGCTGCGCAGTGGCAGGTGCAGAAGCGCTTTGAACCGGTCATGTCCGCTGATGAACGCGAGCAACGCCTCTCGACATGGCGGCGCGCGGTGCAGCGCGCCCGGGATTGGGCCGAACCACACTAAGCCGGCGGGTTCGAAGCAGATTCGATGCAGATCGGTGCGAGAAGCGTGGTGTAAGTCCAACAAGATTACAAGGCCTTACAACTGACTGGCGGGTTAGTTGCTATAATTCACCGATGCTTAAACAACGCACCGTCAAACAGCTCGTCAAGACCGTTGGCGTCGGACTGCACTCCGGCACCAAGGTCGAACTCACGCTCCGCCCGGCCGCGCCCGATACCGGCATCGTGTTTCGTCGTGTCGACGTCAATCCGCCGGTCGACCTGCCCGCCACCGCCACCGGCGTGGGCGATACCCGCATGGCATCCGTGCTGGAAAAGCAGGGCGTGCGCGTCTCCACCGTCGAGCACCTGATGTCGGCCTGCGCCGGCCTCGGCATCGACAACCTGTACGTGGACGTCACCGCGGAAGAAATCCCGATCATGGACGGCTCCGCCGCCTCCTTCGTTTTCCTGCTGCAGCAGGCCGGGCTGCAGGAACAGAATGCGCCGAAGAAGTTCATCCGTGTCAAGAAGCCGGTCGAAGTGCGGGAAGGCAAGGGCGCACAGGAAAAGTGGGCGCGCCTTGAGCCTTACAACGGTTTCAAGCTCCGGTTCTTCATTGAATTCAACCACCCGGCGGTGGACGCGACCGGGCAGATCGCCGAAGTCGATTTCGGCGTCGATTCCTACGTCAAGGAAATCGCCCGCGCCCGCACCTTCGGCTTCATGCAGGATGTGGAAACCCTGCGCGGCATGGGTCTCGCCCGCGGCGGCTCGCTGGAAAACGCGATCGTGATGGATGAATACCGCATCCTGAACCCGGACGGCCTGCGCTACGAAAACGAGTTCGTGCGCCACAAGATCCTCGATGCCATCGGCGACCTCTACCTCGTCGGCCATCCGCTGCTGGCCGGTTACGTCGCGCACAAGGCGGGGCACATGATGAACAACCTGCTGCTGCGCGCGCTGCTGGAGCAGCCGGATGCTTATGAGATCGTGAGCTTCGATTCGCTCACCGCCGCGCCCGAGGCATATGCCCGCCAGACCCGGCAGGAATGGGCGTTCAGCTAAGCTAGAGCTTCCCGTGGCGCTTGAGCATGGTGCTCAGCGCCTCCTTCAAGGCCTGGTTCCCAGGCGACTTGTCCAGTGAATCCCGCAGGTTCTCGAACGCCGCCAAGGCCTTGTTCGGCATCTCGATTTCCTTCCTGCGTGTTGTCGTTTCGCCAATCTTTCTAACTTGCACTCTGATACGTATTGCGTTAACCTGCCATCCGCGTTGCAACAAGGAATCTTGCAATTTCGGCAATTGTTGCTTGAGCTTTGCGGCAAGTGCGGCATTCGGCGCACCGATCGTTAACTGATCGGCATCGAACCGCATGACGGAACAAGCGTCAAAAAGCGCGGGGAGTACAGCTGAACACTCCGCCTGCAAAGCACCCAGGCGCCTCACGGCCGGCAAGAGCGCGGCCATCCTGTCGTTTGCGCGCAAAAAGTCGGTAACAGCTGTAACAGTGCTCGCGCCCTTGCGGGACGCGCGAGTAGACTGAGGATGTTGCTGAGAAGAAAGAAATAAGGACGGGCGACGCATGTTCGAACCTTATCACATCACACCTGCGATGGACGAGTCGGAGGAGTAGTCATGCAAATTATTGTGCTGCACCCGCGCTTGAGCGCCAAGACCCTGACGCTGACGCGATGGCACCTGACGCTGCTGTTCCTTGTGTTTTTGTCATCTGTCATTTTCGTCGCCTTCTTCCTGTACTACCTCACCTTCCGCCACGCCGCCGACCTCAACATCCCCTTCGTCCGCGAGGTGCTGGCTACCGCCACCCAGGACGACGCCAGCAAGAAAGACAAGTACGTGAAGGAAAACCTCGCCGCAATGGCGATGAAGCTGGGCGAAATGCAGGCCCAGCTCATGCGCCTGGACGCGCTGGGCGAACGCGTGCAGGGCCTGGCCGGCGTGAAGCCGCAGGAGTTCAATTTCCGCGAGCTGCCGGGGCGCGGCGGCGCCGAACCGTCGAGCCCGCAAGGCAAACCACTGAGCATGAGCGAATTCCAGCAACTGCTGGATGCAATGGCGCGCGACGTCGAACATCGCGCCGACTACATGAACGTGGTCGAATCCGCGCTGATGAGTCACAAGATCAAGTCCAAGCTGCTGCCCACCATCCCGCCCGTCAACGTCAGCTACAACGCCTCCGGCTTCGGTTGGCGCTTCGACCCGTTCACAGGACGGCAGGCGTTCCATGAAGGTATTGATTTCGCGGCGGCGTCCGGTACGCCTATTGTTGCCGCCGCCGGCGGCGTGGTGATTGCATCCGAGTATCATCCGCAATTCGGCAACATGGTCGAAGTCGACCACGGCAACGATATCGTGACGCGTTACGCGCATTGCTCGCGCCTCGGCGTCAAGGTGGGCGACATCGTCCGGCGGGGCCAGCACATCGCGGACATCGGCTCCACCGGGCGTTCCACCGGCTCGCACCTGCATTTCGAAGTGCTGGTGAAGGGCGTCCAGCAGGATCCGCACAAATTCCTGGCCGCTGGCGCCGATCAGGCAAAGATGGCCGCGCTTGCTTCCAAGTAATTCTTTCCGTTGACTTTACAGCGCCAGGGGGATTGTTTCTGCCGGGACCGCCCCCATCTCCCGCTTGTTCGGCCTCCTGGAGGCTGCATGATAAAATCAACAATTTCGCCAAATCGTGTCTCTGCGAGACTGTGGAAGGGCTGGTTTCGCGGCGTCTTAAACAACATTAGAGCATGTCCCTACTGACCCAGATTTTCGGCAGCCGCAACCAGCGGCTGATCAAGCAATACCAGAAGACAGTACGCGAAATCAACGCGCTCGAACCGGCAATGGAGAAGCTCTCCGACGCCGAGCTTCAGGCCAAGACGCCTGAGTTCAAGCAGCGCATCGCCCAGGGTACGACCCTGGACGAGATTCTGCCGGAGGCCTTCGCAGTGTGCCGCGAGGCGAGCCGTCGCGTGCTGAAAATGCGCCATTTCGACGTGCAACTCATCGGCGGCATGGTCCTCCACTACGGCAAGATCGCCGAAATGGGAACGGGCGAGGGCAAGACCCTGATGGCGACCCTGGCGGCTTATCTCAATGCGCTCGCCGGCAAGGGTGTGCACGTGGTGACGGTAAACGACTACCTCGCCCAGCGCGATGCCGAATGGATGGGCAGGCTGTACAGCTGGCTCGGCCTGACGACCGGCGTGAACCTGTCGCAGATGCCGCACGATACCAAGCAGGCCGCTTACGCCGCCGATATCACCTACGGCACCAACAACGAGTTCGGTTTCGACTATCTGCGCGACAACATGGTGTACGACACCGGCGACCGCGTGCAGCGCAGCCTCAATTTCGCCATCGTCGACGAAGTGGACTCGATCCTGATCGACGAAGCGCGCACGCCGCTGATCATCTCCGGCCAGGCGGAAGATCACACCGACATGTACGTCAAGATGAACGCCGTCCCGCCGCTGCTGACGCTGCAGGTCGGCGAGGAAACGCCGGACGGCAAGGGCAAGATCGAGGTGCCCGGCGACTACACCAAGGACGAGAAGTCGCACCAGGTCCTGCTGACCGAGGCAGGGCATGAAAAGGCCGAGCAGATCCTGACAAGCATGGGCCTGCTGCCGGAAGGCGCCTCGCTTTACGATGCTGCCAACATCACGCTGATCCACCACCTGTATGCCGCCCTGCGCGCCCACGTGCTGTTCCACAAGGACCAGCATTACGTGGTGCAGAACGGCGAGGTCATCATCGTCGACGAATTCACCGGCCGCCTGATGGTGGGCCGCCGCTGGTCCGACGGCCTGCACCAGGCGGTCGAGGCCAAGGAACGCGTGAAGATCCAGAACGAAAACCAGACGCTGGCATCGATCACCTTCCAGAATTACTTCCGCATGTACGGCAAGCTGGCCGGCATGACCGGCACGGCAGACACCGAAGCCTACGAATTCCAGGAAATCTACGGCCTGGAAACCGTCGTCATTCCGCCCAACCGTCCGAGCCAGCGCAAGGACCGCCAGGACCAGGTGTACAAGACGGCGCAGGAGCGTTACAACGCGGTCGTCAACGACATCAAGGATTGCTACGAGCGCGGCCAGCCGGTACTGGTCGGCACTACCTCGATCGAGAACTCTGAGCTGATCTCGAACATCCTCACCAAGCACAAGCTCCCGCACAACGTGCTCAACGCCAAGCAGCACGCGCGCGAGGCGGAAATCGTTGCGCAGGCGGGGCGTCCGAAGATGATCACCATCGCCACCAACATGGCCGGGCGCGGTACCGACATCGTCCTCGGCGGCAACGTCGAGAAGCAGATCCAGCTCATCGAAGCCGACAGCAACCTGAGCGACGCCGAGAAGCAGCAGAAGGCCCAGGTACTGCGCGACGAATGGCAGTCCCTGCATGACCATGTGGTGTCGGTGGGCGGGCTGCACATCATCGGTACCGAGCGGCACGAATCGCGCCGCATCGACAACCAGCTGCGCGGCCGCTCCGGCCGGCAGGGCGACCCGGGCTCCTCCCGCTTCTACCTGTCGCTCGACGACCCGCTCCTGCGTATCTTCGCCGGCGACCGCGTGCGCGCGATCATGGACCGCCTGAAGATGCCGGAAGGCGAACCGATCGAAGCGGGCATCGTCAGCCGTTCCATCGAATCCGCGCAACGCAAGGTCGAGGCGCGCAACTTCGACATCCGCAAGCAACTGCTCGAATACGACGACGTCGCCAACGACCAGCGCAAGGTGATCTACCAGCAGCGCAACGAACTGCTCGAAGCGCACGACATGAGCGAGATGATCGCCTCGCTGCGCGCCGGCATGTTCACCGACGTGTTCCGCACTTATGTGCCGGCGGAGTCGATGGAAGAGCAATGGGACATCGCCGGCCTCGAAGCCAACCTCGCGTCTGAATGGCAGCTCGAGGTACCGCTGACCAAGATGCTGGAAGCCGAGCCCGAACTGACCGACGATGAACTGCTCGAGCGCGTGCTGCAGGCCGCGGAAAAGGTGTACAACGCCAAGGTCGAGATCATCGGCAAGGAAGCGTTCGCCGGCTTCGAGCGCAGCGTCATGTTGCAGAGCATCGACACCCACTGGCGCGAACACCTCGCGGCGCTCGACCACCTGCGCCAGGGCATCCACCTGCGCGGTTATGCGCAGAAGAACCCGAAGCAGGAGTACAAGCGCGAAGCCTTCGAACTGTTCGGCACCATGCTGGACCTGATCAAGAGCGAAGTGGTGCGCATCGTCATGACGGTGCGCATCCAGTCGCGCGAAGAGATCGATGCCGCCGAAGCCAACCTCGCGCATGCGCAGGTGGAGAACATGCACTTCGAGCATGCCGACTTCAACCCGAACGCCGCGCCGGAAGAGCTGCTCGCGCCGACGGCGAATGCGGAAGCCGGGCAGCAGCCGATGGTCAATGCGGTGCCGAAGGTCGGCCGCAACGATCCCTGCCCCTGCGGCAGCGGCAAGAAGTACAAGCAGTGCCACGGCAGGCTTGCATAAGATAAGCCGAAGGGGCGATTCAAGACGAAAGGGCAGGGCAACCTGCCCTTTGTCTTTGGTGCGTGCGTCGTAGTACCCTATAGCGATGAACCAGGCACACACCAAGGAACCCTTCGCCGCGGCACCCTTCATCAAGGAAATCGGGCGCGGCAAGAAAGGCGCCCGCAGCATTTCGCGCGAGGATGCATTCCGGCTCTACGGAGCCATGCTCGATGGACGCGTATCCGACCTCGAAATGGGCGGCCTCATGCTTGCCATGCGCATCAAGGGCGAGTCCGTCGAAGAGATCGCCGGATTCCTCGACGCCGCCGAGCAATCTTTCGACATGTTGCCGATGCCGCCGGGCGAGTACGCGCCCGTCGTCATTCCGAGCTATAACGGCTCGCGCCAGATGCCCAATCTCACACCCTTGCTGGCCATGCTGCTCGCGCAACAGGGCGTGCCGGTCCTGATCCACGGCGTGACCGATGACCCTGGCAGGGTGACGAGCGCCGAGATCCTGCGCGAACTCGGCTTGCCTTTCGCCCATTCCGTCGACGATGCAATGCAGGGCTTCGCCAGGCGCGAGCCCGTATTCATGCCGGTCGATGCGCTGGCGCCGCGCATGTCGCGCCTGCTCGCGATGCGGCGCATCCTCGGAGTGCGCAATTCGACCCACACGCTGGTGAAGATCATGCAACCCTTCGCCGGGCCGGCGCTGCGCCTGGTGTCGTACACGCATCCGGAATATTTCGAACTGCTGAGCGCCTATTTCAGCAGCGCCGTGCCGGCGGCGCGCGGCGATGCCTTCCTGATGCGCGGTACGGAAGGCGAAACCGTTGCCAATGCCAAGCGCGCGCAACAGATCGCCTGGTACCACGCGCATCAATGCACTGTGCTGGTGCAAAAGCAGGAGCCGGTCGACGAACTGCCCCCGCTGCCGCTTCAACGTGATGCATCCACCACTGCCGGATGGATCAAATCGGCGCTCGCAGGCCGCGAGCCGGTGCCGGCACCGATCGCGGAGCAGGTGGAACACTGTTTGCATGTAGCAAAGCTCCTACATGCGAAACAGGTGTCACATGGAGAAGCGGGGTAAGGTTGTTCTGGTCGGCGCCGGTCCGGGGGATCCGGATCTCCTGACGATCAAGGCCGTAAAGGCGATCGCGTCGGCCGACGTGATCCTGGTCGACGACCTTGTCAATCCCGCCATCCTCGATCATGCGCGCTTCGACGCACGCATCGTCCCGGTCGGCAAGCGCGGCGGCTGCCAGTCCACGCCGCAGGAATTCATCGAAAAGCTGATGATCAACGAGGCCCGCGCCGGCCATGCCGTCGTGCGCCTGAAGGGCGGCGACCCCTTCATCTTCGGACGCGGCGGTGAAGAGCGCGCGCATCTGGAGGCCGCGGGCATCCCGGTCGAGGTCATCAACGGCATCAGCAGCGGCTTGGCCGCACCGTCGTCGCTCGGCATCCCGCTCACTCATCGCGACTGGAGCCAGGGTGCCATCTTCGTTACCGGCCATGGCAAGTCGGAGGATGCGGAACCGGATTGGGGGACGCTCGCGCGGCTCGACATGACGCTGGTGGTCTACATGGGCGTCGCGCGCTGCAGCGAGATCCAGCAGGCGCTCCTTGCCGGCGGCAAGTCCCCCTTGACCCCGGTGGCCGTCATCCAGGCCGCCACCTCCGCAAATCAGGCGCAGCTGATCACCACGCTCGGCGTGCTGTCCGCCACACTGGCTTCTTCCGGGCTTGGCAGTCCGAGCATCATCGTCATCGGCGATGTGGTCCGCTGCGCACAGCCCCAATTCCTGAACGAAGCCGTGCACCGCAGATATTTCGCCGGTTGATTGCGCAAACAGCAAGCGACGATTCCAGCAGGAATTAATTTTCGGAACTTTTATGTATTTCCCAGGGACAAAGGATTGCAGTCCCCACACGGCTGAACCATAAAAGTATCGATATCAGTCGCCGACTCCAGGGAGGTTTCGGAACTTGTTATCCATGCTCATCGTTCCGATGGCGGTGGCTCGTCGCGCCTGCGCTTGACGAACTCATCGCCGCTGTCGGAGTCCGTCAACTGGTCCTCCTCGCGTCGCGCGATTGCAGGACAAATTCCGATGAGGACACTCCATGTCGTGGACCTTCCCGCTGTTCGATCCATCGCAGCCGCTCCAGTGGAACGCGCTGCTGTTGTTCGGCAGCCTGCTGCTGCTTGGATTGATCGGCGGTCACCTTGTCGCCAAGAATCCGTGGATTCCGCGTATTACCGGCTACCTGCTGGTTGGTTTCGCCGTGGGGGAAAGCGGACTGCAATGGCTGTCCGGCGACCTCCTGAAGCTCGCCAATATCTTTGCCGATATTGCGCTCGCGCTCGTTGTCTACCAGCTCGGCCGCTACGTCGACGTCGGCTGGCTGCGCCATGAACGATGGCTGCTGGCGACAGTCGTGCTGGGCGCTGCTCTCTGCTTTGCCTTCGTCTGGGGAGCGCTGGAGCTCCTGGGCGTGACCCGCCCCCTTGCCATGCTCGCCGGCGTGTTCGCCATCGGTTCTGCTCCCGGCGTGATCATGGTGGTGCTGCGGGATCTTGGCGCCGAAGGACAGGTCACACGAAGGCTGGCGGCGATGACTGCCCTGAACAACCTCGTTGCGCTCGTCGCCGCCTACATGGTGCTGCCCCTGATCGCCACCGAGGCCGACATACCGCTGCAGACCTTGCTGTCCAGTACCGTGTACTCGATATTCGGTTCGGCGCTGCTCGCCTATCTGACCTACCGCCTGATGATGCCGCTTGCGCGCCTGCTGGGGCGCGAGCGCAGCCGCCAGTTCGTGCTGGTGATTGCCATCATCACACTGACCATCGGCGCGGCGCACGCACTCCGCCTGCCGGTGCTGCTGACGATGCTGATCTTCGCCATCCTCTCCAAGAACCTCGACCTCCAGTACGACCTGATGGAACTGGAATTCGGCGTCGCCAGCGAACTGTTCATCGTGATGCTGTTCGTCGTCATCGGTGCCTCCATCGGCATTGCCGACATTGCCACCATTGGCGTATCCGTTGCCGTGCTGGTGGCGGCGCGCTTTGCGGCCATGGCATGCAGCATCTACGCCTTTGCCCGGCCGGCAAGGTTGAAATGGCGGCAGGCCGGACTGCTGACGCTGGGCACGCTGCCGATGGCCGAGGCCAGCCTCGGGCTGGCGCAGATTTCATCGGTCTACCCGCAAACCGCGGCGGCGGTCGCACCCTTGCTGGCCGGGACGCTGATCGTCCTGGAACTGCTGGGGCCGATCGCAACCCAATTCGCATTGATCAAGTCCGGTGAAAGCGGACGCGAGTAACGAACCATTCCGGAGACTTCCATGAACGTCCTGCCCTTCACGACATCGACACCCTTCACGATGGGGATCGAACTCGAACTGCAACTGGTCAACAGGCGCAACTACAACCTCGCAACCGATGCCATCGACCTGCTTGCCTGGATCGAACCGCGCGAGCTGCAGAACCAGATCAAGCTGGAGATCACGCAGGGGATGATCGAGCTGAACTCCGGCATCCACACCCGCGTCGACCACCTGCTCGACGAGCTGAAGGACTTGCGCGGCGCACTCACGCGCGGCGCGCAGCACCTCAACATCGACGTTGCCGGTGGCGGCGCGCATCCGTTCCAGAACTGGAGCGAGCAGCGCATCACGCCGAGCGAGCGTTTCCATCACTTGCACGAGAAGTATGGTTACCTGGCAAAGACCTTTACCGTCTTCGGCCAGCACATCCATATCGGGGTCGCCAGCGGCGACGACGCGCTGTACCTGACGCACGGTTTTTCCCGCTACGTGCCGCACTTCATCGCGCTGTCGGCGGCATCGCCGTTCTACCAGGGCGTCGATACAGCCTTCGATTCCTCGCGCAGCAACGTCGTGCGCGCATTCCCGCTGGCCGGCACCGCGCCGGTGGTGACGCAGTGGAGCGATTTCGAGAAGTACTACGACGAACTGATCGAGCTGGGCATCATCGCCAGCATGAAGGATTTCTACTGGGATATCCGGCCCAAGCCGGAATACGGCACGGTCGAAATCCGCGTGTGCGACACGCCGCTCACGCTGGAGCATGCGGCATTGCTCGGCTGCTACGCGCAGCTGCTGGCGCGCTGGATCCTCACCGAGCGCCCGCTCGAGATCGACGACGATTTCTACCTGCTGTACCAGTACAACCGCTTCGAAGCGAGCCGCTATGGGCTCGACGGAGAAATCGCCCAGCACGGCGAAGACAAGACCGCGCCGGCCGGCAAGCAATCCATCTTCGTCAGCATCCTCGACCGCCTGCAAGACCTCAAGCGTTTCGCGCAGAACGAGGCCGAGGTGCAGGCCCTGAAGCGGCTGCGCCACATCGCCTACGAGCGCCTGAACGATGCAGCCTGGCTGCGCGAAACCTACAAGAAGCGCGGGTCGCTCAATGACGTGATGCGCCTGTCGTCCGAGCTATGGATGCGCAATTCGGGCGCACCGTATTTCCATTGAGACCGGCCGCAGCGCTTACAATCATGGCTTGTCACCAGTCAAGCAAGCCATGTCAAACCAATATGATGTCGCAGTGATCGGAGCCGGCGCCGCGGGCATGATGTGCGCCGCGGTCGCCGGGCAGAACGGCCGCAAGGTCGTGATGATCGATCATGCATCGCGGCTCGCGGAAAAGATCCGCATCTCCGGCGGCGGCCGCTGCAATTTCACCAACCTGCACGCGGGCCCGCAGAACTACCTGTCGGAGAACCCGCACTTCTGCAAGAGCGCGCTGTCGCGCTACACCCCGCAGGACTTCCTCGCGCTCATGAAGCGCTACCGCATTGCCTGGCACGAGAAGCACAAGGGCCAATTGTTCTGCGACGACTCGGCGGAGCAGGTCATCGACATGCTCAAGGCGGAATGCGACAACGGACATGTCGCCTGGCGCATGCCGTGCAAGGTCGAGGCGATTGGCAGGGAAGGGGAGCGCTTCGTGATCGGCACCGATCATGGATCGATCCTGGCGAAGAACCTCGTCATCGCCACCGGTGGCCTGTCCATCCCGAAGATCGGCGCGACTGATTTCGCGTTCCGCATCGCCAAACAGTTCGGCCTGCGGCTGGTGGAGCCGCGTCCCGGCCTTGTCCCGCTCACCTTCGATACCGGCGCATGGGAGCCCTTCGTTCCGCTGGCCGGGATTTCCCTCGAAGTCGGTATCGAGACCGGAGAAAAGAAATCGCGCATGCACTTCCGCGAGGACTTGCTGTTCACGCATCGCGGCCTGTCCGGCCCAGCAGTGCTGCAGATCTCCAGTTTCTGGCGGCCGGGAACGGCGCTGACGCTGAATCTCGTGCCGGAAGTCGATGTCGCGCAAACCCTGGTCGAGGGCAAGACCACGATCCGCAAGAACCTCGGCAACATCCTGTCGCAGTGGCTGCCCTCGCGCCTTGCGGACGGCTGGCTGCAGGCGAACGGCTTCCGCACCGATGCCCGCATCGCCGACCTGCCCGACAAGCAGTTGCGCCGGCTCGGCGAGTCGTTGAACCGGTGGGCCATCGTGCCGAACGGCTCCGAGGGCTATCGCAAGGCCGAAGTGACTTGCGGCGGTGTGGACACGCGCGAGCTGTCGCAGCAGAGCATGATGGCATCGCGGGTACCCGGGCTGCACTTCATCGGCGAGGCGATGGATGTGACTGGCTGGCTGGGGGGGTACAACTTCCAGTGGGCCTGGGCTTCCGGCGTGGCGGCGGGATTGTCCCTATAGCAATCGCGTGCGTTGCAACAGGAATCGGAAGTCGTGCTTTTCAAGGCGGGCGGAGCATGCTATACTCGACGTCTTTCCTACAAATTTCTTGGTTTGTGAGTATACATGACCACCATTCGCATTAAAGAAAACGAGCCTTTCGAAGTTGCCATGCGTCGCTTCAAGCGCACCATTGAGAAGACCGGTCTGCTGACCGAGCTGCGTGCGCGCGAGTTTTACGAGAAGCCGACCGCAGAGCGCAAGCGCAAGCTCGCCGCTGCCGTGAAGCGCCACTACAAGCGCATCCGCAGCCAGCAACTGCCGAAGAAGATGTACTGATTTCGCTGCCGCACGCTCGCGTGCGGTGCTCTTGAAACCCGCTCCGGTGTAGTCCCCGCAGCGGGTTTTGGTGTTTATAGCCTGTCCGTGTCTGTTCGTGCTGTGTGGCGGGTGCGGCGACTGTCTGCAAATGGAGAGAAAAATGGGCCTCAAAGAGCAAATCACCGAAGACATGAAAGCCGCGATGCGCGCCAAGGATAGCGCCAGGCTCGGCACCATCCGCCTGCTGACCGCGGCCATGAAGCAGAAGGAAGTCGATGAGCGCATCGAATTGACCGACGCCCACGTCCTTGCCATCATCGAAAAAATGATCAAGCAGCGCCGGGATTCGATTGCCCAGTTCGAGGCCGGCGGCCGCCAGGACCTCGCCGACACCGAAAAGGCGGAACTCACCGTCTTGTCCGCCTACATGCCGGCTGCCATGTCCGCCGAGGAAATCGCGGCCGAAGTCGCGGCTGCTGTCGCCGCTACCGGCGCGGCCGGGCCCCAGGACATGGGCAAGGTGATGGGCGTGCTGAAGCCGAAGCTTGCCGGACGCGCTGACATGACCGCCGTTTCCGCGCAGGTCAAGACGGCCTTGTCCCAGGCATGACGGCGGCGGGCGGTTGCAAAGCGGCCGTCCTGCCTCCATATTCAATTGGTGCCGACGGCCGCGACAGGTTCTTGCAGCGTCGGCATGATTCCCCGGTACTGTCCCTAACCAAGCCGCCGCCGTGATACCGCAGTCTTTCATCCAGGATCTGCTCAACCGGGTCGATATCGTCGACGTGGTTGGCCGTTACGTGCAGCTGAAGAAGGGCGGCGCCAACTACATGGGGCTGTGCCCCTTCCACAACGAAAAGTCCCCCAGCTTCACCGTCAGTCCGACCAAGCAGTTCTATCACTGCTTCGGTTGCGGCGCGCACGGCACCTCGATCGGCTTCCTGATCGAGTACTCGGGCATGGGCTTCGTCGACGCGGTCAGGGACCTGGCCCAGGGCTGCGGCATGGTCGTCCCCGACCAGGACGACAAAATCCCGCCCGCCCAGCGCGCCCAGCAGCAGGCCCAGTCGATGGCGCTGACCGAAGCGCTGACCAAGGCTAACGACTACTATCGCGCCCAGTTGCGCACTGCCCAGAACGCCGTCGCCTACCTGAAGAACCGCGGCCTGACCGGCGAGGTTGCCGCCCGCTTCGCGATGGGCTACGCCCCCGGCGGCTGGGACAACCTGCGCTCCGTGTTCCCCGACTACGACGCGCTGGCGCTGGTCGAATCCGGCCTGGTGATCGACAAGGTCGACGAGGAAGGCAACAAGCACAAGCGCTACGACCGCTTCCGCGAACGCATCATGTTCCCGATCCGGAACACCAAAGGCCAGGTCATCGGCTTTGGCGGACGCGTGCTGGACGGCGGCGAACCGAAATACCTGAACTCGCCTGAAACCCCGCTGTTCCAGAAGGGCAACGAGCTGTACGGCCTGTTCGAGGCGCGCCAGTCCATCCGCGACGCGGGCTACGTGCTG
>NZ_DASRXF010000126.1:0-2724 GCF_035654295.1 Noviherbaspirillum sp.
CGCGAGGTAGTCGTCGTCGATCAGGTCATCTTCGTCCAGCAAGCCTTCGAGTTCCTCGACAATGATGCGCTCGCTTTTCTTCGCTTTCATCTTGTTCTCCTCCAGGTCCGGTTGGGCCGGCTGGAATATGTTCCGGTGGTCTCCGGCGTGCATGGGCGGCGCGAGCATTGCGAGCTGCCTGGCGGCCGCGAGGTCGAGCACTTCCTCTTCCGGCATGTCGCACTCGCCGGCAGCGCCGCGCTCGTGCGACCAGCGCAGCGTGTTGAGGACCAGTGACTGGCCCTGCGGGACGACGGCGGCGAGGTGCTGGCGCGAGCGGATTACCACATAGGCGATGCCGATCTTTCCGGTGTGGCGAAGCGTCTCGCGCAGCAGCGCGTAGACCTTTTCGCCGCCGGGAGCGGGGGCCAGATGATAGGGCGTCTCGAAGTAGTCGGGCGGGATCTCCTGCGCTTCGACGAATGCCAGGATGTCGACCGCATGGGTCGATCCCGGATACGCTTGATGCAGTTCCTTGTCAGGCAAGTTCACGAAACACCTTTCTTCAAGTGATGCCAGGCATGGCCATGCCGAGGCATGGCCGGCCCGTGTGATGCGGGGTGAATGCGGTCAGTGCACGCGGCGCTTTGACTTCGGGCCGCTGTCCGGATCCTCGTTTTCCTCCTCCTCCTCGGAGGGGACGCCGAGTTCTTCGCGCAGCTCCATCTTGCGCTCGCTGATTTCCTGGCCTAGCTCTTCGAGGTCGAGATCGGCCTTCTTGATCTTCGGGAAGAGCTCCTTTTCCTCTTCCTGGATGTGGTGCTTCACATACTCGCCGAGGACGGTGAACTTGGCGTCGTACAGGTCGTCGCCGGGCTGCATCGCGGCCAGTTCGGTGATGAGCTGCTTGGCCGAGGCATGCTCGACTTCGGCTTCATCGAGGAGGTCCATGTCGTCGATGGCATCGCGCGCGGCCGGATAGAAGATCTCTTCCTCCACCTGCGCATGGATGGTGAGTTCCGCGCAGGCGGTCTCGACCAGCACCTGCTTGGCTTCGTCGTCGGTTTCCTCGTCTTCCTTCATCCGTTCGAACTCGTCGAAGAGTTCCATGACTTTCTTGTGATCCTCGGCAAGAATGTGCAGTGCGTCATCTTCCGACCCTTTGGAAGTGCGGCGGGCTGGACGCGAGGATGTCTTGCTGCTCTTGGAAGGCGCGTTGCGTGGCATATCGAGCTCCTTGTGTTGGCTACCGTTGGGGTGGCGTGTTACGGGGTATCGCGTACCCGGGTCAATCGCAAGCTCCATGCCAAGCGGCGCGGCGCTGCGCCTGTGCCGCACATGCGCTGCAAATACGCGCGGATTGGGTGGCGCGTGCCCGAAAACGTCGTCGTGGCGAAACTTCCGGCCGCCTGTCCCCGGGTTCATCGCTTCCGTTTTTGCATGCAGATGTAAAAATTGCAGCGGGAAATGTTCTGCCCTTCAGGCCGGGCGCATGGGCGGCATGCGCGCCTCGGCTTCCGGCTCAAGTCCGCGCAACAAGTCGAGCGCCGCCTTGACGGTTTCGGACGGCGTGACGCCGGTCAGGCAGAGATTGTGTCCTTGTGGGCAGACGCTCTTGTAGCAGTAGCGGCAGGGCACGTCGCGGAACAGTACCCGGCTCGGCACTTTCCACGGCGTATGCTGGGGATTGGTCAGCGCATACAAGTCGACGACCGGGGTGCCGACGGCGGCGGCGATGTGCGCCGGCCCGGTGTTGTTCGAGACGAGCACCGGCGCGAGCGCAATCAGCGCGGCGAGCTGGCCGAGGTCGAGCTGCCCTGCCAGCGAATGCGTGCCGGGCAGGCCGACGCGGATGTCATCGATGAGCGACGCTTCCTCCGCACTGCCGGTAAAGACGATGGGGCAGTCGAGGGTGGCGCGCAGTGCGCGTGCCACTTCGCGCCAGTGTTGCGGCGGATAGCGGCGCGAGGCCGCGGTGGCGCCGGGATGCATCGCGATCCAGGTCGCGGCGGCATCAATGCCCATCGACTGCAGGCGGTCGACGACGCGTGCGGCCGCAGCGGATGGCACGCGCAGCGACATGCGTTCGTCGTCCGTCCTTGCGCCGACGGCGGCGACGAGATCGAGCTGGCGGCGCACTTCGTGCCGCACCTGTTCCTGCGGCTCGGTCTCGCGCACCCAGTCGCTCAGGAGGCTGTAGGGATTCTCGCGGCAATGCGCCAGGCGCAGCGGAATGCCGGCGAAGTAGCAGAGCATCGCCGCCGGCAGGGGATTCTGGCTATAGACGGTAAAGATGACGGCAGCGTCGAAGCGGCGTCGCGCAAGCATGCCGATCATCTCCATATCGGCGTCGGGCTGGTGTTCCGCACTGCTTTTCAGCCACGGCGCGGCGTAGACGATCACGTCGTCGATCTCGGGGATGAAGCTTGCAACCGCAGCGCCGCTGGACGAGGTGAGAAGGGTGATTTCACTGCCGGGAAACGACTGCTTCAGCGCGCGGATGGCGGGTGTGCTCATCAGCACGTCGCCCATGTAGTCCAGGCGTATGCAGAGAATCCGTTTCGCCTGTTGCCAGCCGGCGGCCGTCATGACGCGGCCGCTCCGCCCATGGTGCCGGGGCGCAGGGCATCGGCCTCGGCGATCATGGTGGCGGCGGCATACAAGTCTGAAGCGGTGAGGTGCGGCGTGCGCAGCGGCGACATCTTCCATTCCGTTTCGTTGCCGTTATCGATCAGCACCGTGCGG
>NZ_DASRXF010000127.1:0-2766 GCF_035654295.1 Noviherbaspirillum sp.
GGCGAGCTCAACGCCGGCCGCGGCAACGATGTCGCTGTCATGCTCTATACCTCCGGCACCACCGGCAAGCCGAAGGGCGTCTGCCAGACGCACGACTCCTTCATGGCCGCCGCCGAGGGCGGTGTCGGCTTCGACAAGCTCGGCGCGGATGACGACATCCTCTCCTATCTGCCGATGGCCTGGGTGGGCGACCACCTGTTTTCCTTCGCGCAGCAGATGGTGGCCGGCTTCACCGTCAACTGCCCGGAATCCGGCGACACGGTAATGACCGACATGCGCGAGATCGGCCCGACCTATTACTTCGCGCCGCCGCGCGTGTTCGAGAACATGCTGACCACGGTGATGATCCGCATGGAAGACGCCAGCGCGATCAAGCGCAAGATGTTCCACCACTACATGGAAGTCGCGCGCCGCGTCGGGTCCGACATCCTCGACGGCAAGCCGGTCGGCATGATGGACCGCCTGAGCTACCTGCTCGGCAGCCTGTTCGTGTACGGTCCGCTCAAGAACGTGCTCGGCCTGTCGCGCGTGCGCGTCGCCTACACCGCGGGCGCGGCAATCGGTCCCGACCTGTTCCGCTTCTACCGCTCCATCGGCGTCAACCTCAAGCAGCTCTACGGCTCCACCGAAACCTGCGCCTACGTCTGCCTGCAGCCCGACGGCAACATCAAGTTCGACAGCGTCGGCCTGCCGGCGCCGGGCGTCGAGGTGAAGCTGGCCGACAACGGCGAGGTGCTGGTGCGATCGGCTTCCATGCTCAAGGAATACTACAAGCGTCCGGATGCCACCGCCGAGGTTATCGACAGCAACGGCTACTTCCACACGGGCGACGCCGGCATCTTCGACGACGAAGGCCACCTGAAGATCATCGACCGCGCGGCCGACGTGGGCAAGATGAACAGCGGCGACATGTTTGCGCCGAACTACATCGAGAACAAGCTGAAGTTCTTCCCCTTCATCAAGGAAGCCGTCGCCTTCGGCCACGAGCGCGACATGGTGTGCGCCTTCATCAACATCGACATGGAAGCCGTCGGCAACTGGGCGGAAAGGCGCGGCATTCCGTATTCCGGCTACACCGACCTGGCCGGCAAGCGCGAAACCTACGACCTGATCGCCGAGTGCGTCGAGAAGGTCAACGCCGACCTCGCCACCGAAGCGATGATGTCGGGCACGCAGATCCACCGCTTCCTCGTGCTGCACAAGGAACTCGATCCGGACGACGACGAGCTGACCCGTACCCGCAAGGTGCGCCGCCGCTTCGTCGGGGAAAAGTACAAGGTGCTGATCGATGCGCTGTATGCCGGCAAGACCTCGCAGTACATCGAGACGCAGGTGAAGTTCGAGGACGGCCGCAAGGGCATGGTCGCGGCCGACCTGCGCATCGTCGACGTGAAGACCTTTTCCCATGACGCACTGAAGAAGGCCGCCTGACATGAACGAGAATCGCAACATCGGCGACGTGATCCTGGACCTCAGGAACATCTCGCTGTCCTTCGGCGGCGTCAAGGCGCTGACCGACATTTCCTTCGACGTGCGCGAGCACGAGATCCGCGCCATCATCGGCCCCAACGGCGCCGGCAAGAGCTCGATGCTCAACGTGATCAACGGCGTGTACCGGCCGCAGCAGGGCGAGATCGTCTACCGCGGCCAGCACCGCAAGGACATGGACACCTACGCGGCGGCCAAGAGCGGCATCGCGCGCACCTTCCAGAACATCGCGCTGTTCAAGGGCATGTCGGTGCTCGACAACATCATGACCGGCCGCAACCTGAAGCTGCAGACCAACTTCCTGCTGCAGGCGCTCTACTGGGGCCCGGCGCAGAAGGAAGAGATCGCGCACCGCAAGAAGGTCGAGGAAATCATCGACTTCCTGGAGATCCAGCACATCCGCAAGACGCCGGTCAGCCGCCTCCCGTACGGCCTGCAAAAGCGCGTCGAGCTCGGCCGCGCGCTCGCCGCCGAACCGGAAATCCTGCTGCTGGACGAACCGATGGCCGGCATGAACGTGGAAGAAAAGCAGGACATGTGCCGCTTCATCCTCGACGTCAACGACCAGTTCGGCACCACCATCGTGCTCATCGAGCACGACATGGGCGTGGTGATGGACATCTCCGACCGCGTCGTGGTGCTGGATTACGGCAAGAAGATCGGCGACGGTACGCCGGACGAGGTGCGCAGCAACCAGGATGTGATCAACGCCTATCTCGGCGTGGCGCATTAAAGAAAAGGCCCCTTCCCCCTCGCAGGGGGAAGGTTGGGATGGGGGTAGTGCGGTCGTGCAAGCGACTACGGCGATCCGAACGCACTACCCCCACCCTAACCCTCCCCCTGCAAGGGGGAGGGAACCTGACAGAGGGTGATTCAAACATGGAACTCAGTTTCTTCTTCGAAGTGTTGATCGGCGGCCTGCTCGCCGGCGTCATGTACGCGCTGGTGGCGCTCGGCTTCGTGCTGATCTACAAGGCTTCCGGCGTGTTCAACTTCGCGCAGGGCGCGATGGTGTTCTTCGCCGCGCTGACCTGCGTCGGCCTGATCGACAAGTTCGGCGTGCCGCTGTGGGTCGCGATCCCGCTGACGATGGCGGCAATGGTGCTGCTCGGCCTTGCCACCGAACGCATCGTGCTGCGGCCGCTGGTGGCCCAGCACGAGATCACGCTGTTCATGGCCACCATCGGCCTGACCTTCTTCGTCGAAGGCCTCGCGCAGCTGATCTGGGGCTCGGAAGTGCGCCGCCTCGACATCGGCATCGAAGACGTGCCGATCATG
>NZ_DASRXF010000128.1:0-7559 GCF_035654295.1 Noviherbaspirillum sp.
GGTCGCCAAGGCGGAGGCGAATCTGGCGCAGGCCAACCTGAAGGTGCAGCGCTACAAGCCGCTGGTCGAGACCAATGCGATCAGCAAGCAGGAATATGACGACGCGCTGACCGCGCAGAAACAGGCAACGGCCGAGCTCGCATCGGCCCGCGCGGCGCAGGAAACGGCGCGCCTGAACCTCGGCTATGCCACGGTGACGGCGCCGATCTCGGGACGCATCGGCCGCGCGCAAGTCACGGAAGGCGCGCTCGTGGGACAAGGCGAGGCAACGCCGCTGGCGACCGTCCAGCAACTCGATCCGGTCTACGTGAACCTGACGCAGTCCAGCGCGGAGCTGCTGCAATTGCGCCGCGCGCTGGCCAGCGGGCGGCTCAAGAGCGTGGGCAAGGACAAGGCGAAAGTCACGCTCGTCACGGAAGACGGCCGCGCCTACCCGCATGAAGGCAAGCTGCTGTTTTCCGACGTTGCCGTCGATGAAAGCACCGGCGCCGTCACACTGCGCGCGGAATTCCCCAACCCGGATCGCATGCTGTTGCCCGGTCTGTACGTGCGCGCCCGCCTGGAACAGGCGGTGAGCGAGAACGCGATCACGGTGCCGCAGCAGGCGGTGCAGCGCGACGCCAGCGGCGCCTCGGTGCTGCTGGTCGGTGCCGACGGCAAGGTGGCGCTGCAGCAGGTGAAGGCGGATTCCTCGCAGGGCGACAAGTGGGTCATCAGCGAAGGCCTCAAGCCGGGCGACAAGGTGATCGCCGAAGGTTTCCAGAAGGCCAAGCCCGGCGCCATGGTCAAGCCGGTGCCGTGGAACGGCGGCCAGTCCGCCGCAGCGTCCCCACCGAAGGCCGCCCCGCAACCGGAACAGAAATCCAAGTAAGGACGCGTCCATGGCAAAGTTCTTCATCGATCGCCCGGTATTCGCCTGGGTCATCGCACTCTTCATCCTGCTGGCCGGCGCGCTGTCCATCCTGCGGCTGCCTGTCGCCCAGTACCCGACCATCGCGCCGCCGTCGATCCAGATCAATGCGACCTACCCGGGCGCCACCGCGCAGACGCTGGACGAAAGCATCATCAGTCTGATCGAACAGGAAATGAACGGCGCGGAAGGCTTGCAGTACATGGAGTCGCAAGCCCAGGCCAACGGCCAGGCGCAGGTGACCGTGACCTTCCTGCCCGGCACCAATCCCGATCTTGCCGCGGTAGACGTGCAGAACCGCCTCAAGCGGGTCGAACCGCGCCTGCCGCAGGCGGTCACGCAGCAGGGTGTGCAGGTGACGAAGGCACGCAGCAACTTCCTGCTGTTCACCACCTTGTCCTCGACCGACGGCCGGCTCGATCCGGTGGCGCTTGGCGATTATCTCTCGCGCAACGTGCTCAACGAACTCAAGCGCGTGCCGGGCGTGGGCCAGGCGCAGCTGTTCGGCACCGAGCGCGCGATGCGGGTCTGGATCGACCCGGCGAAGCTGGTCGGCCTCAAGCTGACGCCGGGCGATGTCACCGCCGCCATCCGTGCGCAGAACGCGCAGGTCGCGTCGGGCACCCTGGGCGACCTGCCCAATGCCAATACGCAGCAGATCACCGCGCCCATCGTCGTCACCGGCCAGCTGTCCTCGCCGGAGGAGTTCGGCAACATCGTGCTGCGCGCCACGCCCGGCGGCGCCACCGTCCGCCTGCGCGACGTCGCGCGCATCGAGATCGGCGGCCAGCTGTATGCCACCTCCGCGCGCCTGAACGGCAAGCCGACCGCCGCCATCGGCGTGCAGCTGTCGCCGACGGCCAACGCACTCGCCACCGCCAAGGCCGTGCGCCAGCGCATGGACGAGCTGTCGAAGTATTTCCCGGCGGGCGTGAAGTACGACATCCCCTACGACACCTCGCGCTTCATCCAGATTTCCATCGAGGAAGTGGTGAAGACGCTGCTCGAAGCGATCCTGCTGGTGTTCCTGGTGATGTACCTGTTCCTGCAGAACATCCGCTATACGCTGATCCCGACCATCGTCGTGCCGGTGGCGCTGATGGGCACCTTCGCCACCATGCTGCTGTTCGGCTTCTCGATCAACGTGCTGACCATGTTCGGCATGGTGCTGGCCATCGGCATCCTGGTGGACGATGCGATCGTAGTGGTGGAGAACGTCGAACGCATCATGAGCGAGGAAGGCTTGTCGCCGCGCGAAGCGACGCGCAAGGCGATGGGCCAGATCACCGGCGCCATCATCGGCATCACGCTGGTGCTGATCGCCGTGTTCCTGCCGATGGCGCTGTTCGGCGGAGCGGTCGGTGCGATCTACCGCCAGTTCTCGCTGTCGATGGTGTCGTCCATGGTGTTTTCCGCACTGATGGCCCTGACGCTGACACCCGCCCTGTGCGCGACGCTGCTCAAGCCGGTGGAGGCGGGACATCATCACGAAAAGAAAGGTTTCTTCGGCTGGTTCAACCGCGGCTTCCACCGCACCGCGACGGGCTACAAGGGCTGGGTGGCCCGCATGCTCGCCCGGACCGGCCGCTGGATGATCGTGTACGGCCTGATCGTGGCCTGCGTCGCCCTGCTCTACATCCGCATGCCTTCCGCCTTCCTGCCACAGGAAGACCAGGGTTACCTGATCACCAACGTGCAGCTGCCGCCGGGCGCGAGCACGAACCGCACGATCCAGGTCATCGAGCAGATCGAGAACTTCTACCTGCAGCAGCCGAGCGTGGCGCGCGTGGTGGCGGTGGCCGGCTTCAGCTTCTCCGGCAGCGGCCAGAACGCGGCACTCGTGTTCACGCCGCTCAAGGACTGGAGCGAGCGCGGCCCTGACCAGTCGGCCACGGCCATCGCCGGCCGCGCGTTCGGCGCGTTCGCGCAGATCAAGGATGCCATCGTGTTCCCGCTGAGCCCGCCGCCGATCCCGGAACTGGGCAACGCCACCGGCTTCACGATGCGCCTGCAGGACCGCGGCGGCGTCGGGCACGATGCGCTGCTGGCCGCCCGCAACCAGCTGCTGGGCATGGCCGGCAAGAGCCAGGTCGTTCAGGGCGTGCGCCCCGACGGCCTGGAGCCGACGCCGCAGCTGCAGCTGAGCATCGACCGCGACAAGGCCAATGCGCTCGGCCTGGCCTTCGCCGACATCAACGCGACGCTGTCGACCGCGCTCGGTTCTTCGTACGTCAACGACTTCCCGAACCAGGGCAGGCAGCAGCGCGTGATCGTGCAGGCCGACATCCCGCAGCGCATGCAGCCGGAAGACCTGATGAAGCTGTACGTGCGCAACAACCGGGGCGAGATGGTGCCCTTCTCCGCCTTCACGAGTTCGACCTGGGTGGTCGGCCCGGTGCAGCTGTTCCGCTATAACGGTTATCCGTCGATGCGCATTTCCGGCAATGCGGCGCCCGGCCGCAGCACGGGCGAGGCGATGGAAGAAATGGAAAGGCTGGTTGCCCAGCTCCCGCCCGGCATCGGCATGGAATGGACAGGCCAGTCACTCGAAGAAAAGACCTCCGGCGCACAGGCGCCGGCGCTGTTCGCGCTGTCGTTGTTAGCGGTGTTCCTGGTGCTGGCGGCGCTGTACGAGAGCACCACGATCCCGGTCGCCGTGCTGCTGGTAGTGCCGCTCGGCGTGCTCGGCTCGCTGCTCGGCGCAAGCCTGCGCGGCATGCCGAACGATGTGTACTTCAAGGTCGGCCTGATCGCCATCATCGGCCTGTCGGCGAAGAACGCGATCCTGATCGTGGAATTCGCCAAGGACTTGCAGGCGCAGGGCAAGGGCTTGCTCGAGGCGACGCTGGAAGCGGTGCAACTGCGTTTCCGGCCGATCATCATGACCTCGCTCGCCTTCATCCTCGGCGTGCTGCCGCTGGTGATCGCCTCCGGCGCCGGCTCGGCCAGCCAGCGCGCGATCGGCACCGGCGTGATGGGCGGGATGATCACCGCGACCGTGCTGGCGGTGTTCCTGGTGCCGGTGTTCTTCGTCGTCATCCGCAGCTTCTTCAAGGGTAGCGAACGGCAACGGAAGTTCTACATGGAACACCTGCATCTTCAAGAGGACAACAAGGCATGATCAAGCAACCGGTTCTTTCCCTGCTGGCGGCAGGCGTGCTGTCGGCCTGCTCGCTCGCGCCGACGTATGAACGCCCCGAGGCGCCTGTCGCGTCAACCTTCCCGACAGCGACGCAGGCCGGCGACGCCACGCTGACCGGCTGGCGCAATTTCTTTCCGGACCAGCGCCTGCAGGCCCTGATCTCGGCGGCGCTGGAGAACAACCGCGACCTGCGCGTGGCCGCGCTGCGCATCGAGGAAGCGCGCGCGCAGTACGGCGTCCAGTCCGCCGACCTGCTGCCGAACCTCAATGTGAACGCCGGTGCCTCGCGCTCCCGCACGCCGGCCGCCCTGTCGCCCCTTGGCGTCTCCGCGGTCAACAACAGCTACCAGGTCGGCCTCGGCTTGGCCGCATTCGAGCTCGACTTCTTCGGACGCGTGCGCAGCCTGAACAATGCTGCGCTGGCGCAATACCTCGCATCAGAAGAGGCGGGCCGGGCCGCGCGCATTTCCCTGGTGGCGGAAGTCGCCAAGGCCTATCTCGCCGAACGCGCCTTCGAGGAACAGTACGAACTGGCGCGCAAGACCTACGAAAGCCGCGAATCCGCATACCGGCTCGCGAAACAGCGCTTCGATGTCGGCGCGTCGTCCGCGCTGGACCTGCGCCAGAATGAAACGTTGATGCAGTCCGCCCGGGTATCGCTGGCGACGCTGGCGCGGCAGCGTGCGCAGGCAGCTAATGCGCTGACCTTGCTGGTCGGCTCGCCGCTCGCCGACCTGCCGGCCGCGCATGGCTTGTCGGAGCAAAACATCGTCACGGAAATTCCCGCCGGCCTGCCCTCCGACCTGCTGGAACGCCGCCCGGACATCCGCGCCGCCGAGCAGCGTCTGCGCGCCGCCAATGCGAACATCGGCGCGGCGCGCGCCGCATTCTTTCCGCGCATCTCGCTCACCGCGTCCACCGGCACCGCGAGCAACGACCTTTCCGGCCTGTTCGAATCCGGCTCGCGCACCTGGTCTTTCGTACCGCAGCTGGTGTTGCCGATTTTCGATGCGGGCCGCAACAGTGCCAACCTGAATTTGGCGGATGTGCGCAGGAACATCGCGGTCGCGGATTACGAACGGTCGATCCAGACGGCGTTCCGCGAAGTCTCCGACGCGCTGGTCGGCCGCGCGGCCATCGATGAGCAGGTGGATGCGCAGCGCGCGGTGCTGGAAGCGCAGGCAGAACGCCTGAAGCTTGCCGAGTTGCGCTATCAGAGCGGCGTAGCCAGCTCGCTCGATGTGCTGGATGCGCAGCGCGAATTGTTTTCAGCGCAGCAGGCGCTGGTGCAGGCCAGGCTGCTGCGTTTGACGAATGCCATCGACTTGTATCGCGCGCTGGGCGGCGGGCTGGTGGAAGCGACGGGGAAGTAGACGGAAGTGAGGTCAAGATGGGGCGGTGGGTTTCGCTTCGCTCTACCCACCCTACCGTCCTCTATAAAGAACTGTAGGGTGGGTAGAGCGCAGCGAAACCCACATGCGCACCAAAGGACCGTAGGGTGGGTAGAGCGCAGCGAAACCCACCAGGATGCCCATTGTCGCCCACGCAGTCCTAGCTGATCAGTGGCTTAAGGAGCGCCACCGTCCTGCCGGTTGCCCCGCGATGCTGGCACGCGAAGGCCGCCGCATTCCCGCCCATGCGGCTGCGCTCCACACCGTCATGCAAGAGGCGGCCAGCAGCATCGAGCATGGCTGCGGAATCGTCGACCCGCAACGCAGCGCCTGCGGCAATCGCCTCCTCGCTCACTACACTGAAGTTGAAGGTATGCGGCCCGATCAGCACGGGTTTGCCGACGGCGCAGGCCTCGATCAGGTTTTGCCCGCCGAGCGGCAGCAGGCTGCCGCCGATGAAGGCGACATCGCATGCCGCGTAGTACGCAAACATCTCGCCCATCGAATCGCCCAGCAGGACGCGTACATTCCCGGCCAACGGCGCGGCAAGCGCTGAACGCCGCTGCACCGGCAGGCCCCGTGCCGCGACCT
Source organism: Noviherbaspirillum sp. (assembly GCF_035654295.1). Lineage (GTDB taxonomy): Bacteria > Pseudomonadota > Gammaproteobacteria > Burkholderiales > Burkholderiaceae_D > Noviherbaspirillum. Next base: position 6,035 of record NZ_DASRXF010000128.1, read on the forward strand.
TGGCCGCCACCTCATCGAAGCGCTGCGGATGACGCGGCACGATCACCAACAGCGCATCCTCCAGACCGGCATTGCCGAGCGCGTCGAGGATCAGGTCTTCCTCGCCTTCCCGTGTGCTTGCGCATAGCAGGACCGGTTTGCTTCCCATCATCGCGCGCAGTTCCGCACCTTTTGCGAGCATGGCTTCCGGCGGCGTGACATCGAACTTGATGCTGCCGGTGACGCTCACGTTCGGCGCGCCGAAGCGGCGCACGCGCTCCGCATCCGCTTCCGTCTGCGCCGCCACGCAGGAGAATCCGCGCGCGGCGTCCGCCATCAGCGCGGACAGGCGCTGTGCCTTGGCCAGCGAACGCTCCGAGAGGCGCGCGTTGACGAGGGCGACGGGCACCCGGTGCTTCACGCATTGCGCGATCAGGTTCGGCCAGACTTCGGTTTCCATGAGGATGCAGATGCGCGGCTGGAAATGCTTCAGGAAGCGAGCGACCATGAAGCCGGTGTCATAGGGCAGGTAGCACTGCATGAGACGATCGCCGTGCTTCTCGAAGAGGGATTTTCCGGTCGCGCGGCCGGTCGGCGTCATGTGGGTGAGCAGGATGGCGTGATCAGGGTAGTCACGAAGCAAGGCATCGACCAGCGGTTCGGCGGCGCGGGTTTCACCGACCGAGACGGCATGCACCCACAGGACTTGCCGGGCCGGCCGCCCGGCATAGAATCCGAAGCGCTCGGCCATGTGCTGCCGGTACCCCGGCTCCTTGCGGCCGCGCAGCCAGAGGCGTCCGAGCACGAGCGGCAACGCCAGCCACCAGGCGAAAGAATAGAGCAGCCGGATCATGCAGTCTGCGGCCGGACGCTTGCCGGCCCGAGCAGTTTCTCGATGGCGCCGGCAGCGTCCGCGACTGAAGGAGGGGCGCCGCCGTCGCCAAGATTGATGATGTTGGGGGACCAGTTGCCCTCGGTTTTCCAGCGTGGGGAATCGCAGTACAGTTCGATGGTCGGCCGGTTGTAGGCGGCGGCGATGTGCGTCAGCCCGGTGTCGACACCGATCGCAAGCGAAGCGCGCTGCGCCAGCAGGACGGCTTCCATCATCGGCAGTTTCGGCAGTACGCGTGCATTCGGCATGCGGGCGGCGAGTTGTTCCGCCGCCTGTCTTTCGGCGTCGCTGCCCCAGGGCAGGAGGATGGGCAGCTTGCGTGCCGCCAGCAGGCGTGCCGTCTCGATCCAGTTTTCCGGCGCCCACTGCTTTGAAGGCCGGGCAGTGGCGTGGAAGAAGGTGGCATACGGCTCCGCGGGCAGCCAGCCGGGTGTTTGCGCCATGTCGGGCGCGCGCAGTCCGAAGTCGGCCGGATGCTGTACCGAGTATCCGAGCGCCTCGGCCGCGACGAGACGGCCGCGCAGGACGGCATGGGTGTGCACGCCGACAGGCACGCTCATGCTGTGGAAGATGCGCGAGGCCGCTTCATAGCCCGATCCTTCGGTGCCGTTGGCAAGGCCCACGCGCCGGCCTCCCTGCGCCAGCCGTGCCATG
>NZ_DASRXF010000129.1:0-33280 GCF_035654295.1 Noviherbaspirillum sp.
CGGTCCGACAAAGTGAGGTCGAGCTGAATGTCGGGATACGCCGCCATGAAACGCTGGACGATATCCGCCAGCCGCGCATTGGCGAGATTGGCCGGGGCAGTCACGCGCAAGATCCCCTGCGGCGCATCCTGCCGCCGCAACACTTCCTGCTCGGCCGCCGCCACATCGGACAGGATGGCCTTGCAGCGCTGATAAAAGATTTCTCCCGCCTCGGTCAGGCTGATGCTGCGCGTGGTGCGATGCAGGAGCCGCGCATGCAGTTCTTTCTCCAGCGCGCTCACCTGCTTGCTGACATGGGAGGTGGACACGCCCAGGCGCGCCGCCGCGAGCGAAAAGCTGAGGGTGTCGGCGACGGCGCTGAACACGCCCAGGCGCTGTAGATCGATCATTTTATCCAGGCAGAAATAATCATTTTCCAAAATCTACTTTAATCATCATTTGGAAACAATACAATTTGCACATCGCCCCGCCTGCGGACTGCATCATGAAGCCCTCCGATATCCTGCTTGCCCTCATCGTCGTCCTCATCTGGGGATTCAACTTCGTCGTGATCAAGCTTGGGCTGCAGGGCCTGCCGCCCATCCTGTTCACCGCGCTGCGCTTCGCCTGCGCCGCGCTGCCGATGGTGTTCTTCGTGCGCAGGCCGGCGGTTCCTTTCCGGCTGCTGGCGGGCTATGCCGCTTTCCAGTTTGCCCTGCAGTTCACCCTGCTGTTTTCAGGCATGCAGGCCGGCTTTCCGCCGGGGCTGGCCTCGCTCGTGGTCCAGCTGCAGGCATTCTTCACCATCGGCCTCGCCGTCGTCGTGCTGGGCGAGCGGCCGCAGTGGTCGCAGATCGCCGGGGCGCTGATCGCGTTCGGCGGCATGGGCCTGGTTGCCATGCACTTGGAGGCGCGTGCCACCGTCCTTGGATTCCTGATGGTGATCGCCGCCGGTTTTTCCTGGGGCGTGGGGAACATTTTCACCAAACGCATCGGCAAGGTCGATGCGCTGGCGCTGGTGGTGTGGGGTTCCTTGCTGGCCGCACCGCCGCTGCTGCTGGCATCGCTGGCGATCGAAGGCCCCGCCGCCATCGTCGCGGCCTTGCAGGGGATGAGCTGGCTCTCAGCAGGCGCGATCCTGTTCCAGGCCTACCCGACCACCATCCTCGGTTTCGGCATTTGGGCGATCCTGCTGCGGAAGTACCCGACCGCCACGGTCGCACCCTTCACCCTGCTCGTCCCGGTCGCCGGGATGGTGAGTGCGGCATGGGTGCTCGGCGAGCCGCTGCAGTGGTGGAAGGTCGGGGCTGGCGCGCTGGTCCTGTCCGGGCTGGCGCTCAACCAGTTCGGCCCGCGCGTGATGGGCGCACTGGCGGCCCAGAAATAAAAAAGCGCACCGCTTCCGGTGCGCTTTGGTGCACTTTCGTCCGTGCTTGCCCGCGGCTTACTTGCTGTGCTCGCGGTTGTAGCTGGCGACGCCGTTCAGGATTTCCTGCTTGGCCTCTTCCGGACCGAACCAACCTTCGACCTTGACCCACTTGCCCGGCTCCAGATCCTTGTAGTGCTCGAAGAAGTGCTGGATCTGCTGCAGGCGCAGTTCGTTCAGGTCGTCCGGCGACTGCCAGTGCTTGTAAATCGGCAGCACCTTGTCGACCGGTACGGCGAGCAGCTTCGCGTCGCCGCCCGCTTCGTCCTTCATCTTCAGCACGCCCAGCGGACGGCAGCGCACGACGACGCCGGGAATCAGCGGGAACGGGGTGATCACGAGCACATCGACCGGGTCGCCGTCGTCAGAGATGGTCTGCGGGATGTAACCGTAGTTGCACGGATAGTGCATGGCCGTGCCCATGAAGCGGTCAACGAAAATCGCGCCGGTTTCCTTGTCGACCTCGTACTTGATCGGATCGGCGTTCATCGGGATTTCGATGATGACGTTGAAATCCTCCGGAACATTGCGGCCGGCAGGAACATTGCTCAAACTCATGATGCTCTCTCAGTGGGAATGAAAATTCGGAAATGGCGAGATTATAACGGCATTCCGCAGGGGCTTGTGCGACGCAGCACCCTATCCCGGAGCTTTGTCAACGCCACGGATACACGTCAGGCGTGCGTCAGGATTTCGTGTTAAAAGCAGCGCAGGCTGTGGCGAGCAGCCGTCAGAGCATCGTGGACAGCGCGCATTGGCGATAGTGGGCCGCTGCCTGGTCGGGCTGGTTGAGCGCTTCGTGCATCTGCGCCAGCTTGAGGTGCGCCTCGCGCACCGTCTCGGATTCGCCCGCATCGGACAGCGCCTGTTCCAGGTGGCGCTGCGCCTTGCCCCACAGCTTCTGGCGCAGGCACAGGGTACCGAGGGTCAGCTCAAGTTCGGCATCGCCGGGATGCGATTTCGCCCACTCTTCGCAACGCTCGATCTGGGCCAGCAGCTCGGCCGAACCTTCGGCGCCGGCGGAGTTGCCGTAGGCGCGCACCAGCCGCTCGTCCCATTCCACGGCCAGCGCCTTTTCAACGATGCTGCGCGCCTCGCCATGCAAGCCCTTGGCGCTGAGCGCGCGGGCGGCGCGGATGGCGACGAAGGGCCGCGTCTTGTCTTCCGCCGGGATCGTCGACAGCACGCGCAGCAGCGACTCGGCATCATGTGCCTGGTGCGTCAGCAAGTCTTCATACGCCATTTCCTTCAGGCGGCGCGACAGCGCTGGATGCAGCGCATTGCGCTTGTCCAGCATGCGCACCAGCCGCAATACCTCCGGCCAGTTCTTGGCGCGCTGGTTCGCCTTGAGGGCCAGCCGCAGCGCGTGGATATGGCGCGTGCCGCTGGCATTCAGTTCGTTCATCGCGTCGAGCGCGGCGTCCGGCTCGTGCCCGTCGATCGACAGCTCGATGGCCGTCATCAGGCGCGCGGTCTTGAGGGACGGGTCTTCCTGCACCTTGCCCAGCCAGACGTCGCGGCGTTCCGGGCGCCCGATACGGTGCGCGGCGCGGGCGGCGATCAGGGCCGACAGGCCGGCATTCTCGGGCGACTCGGCGGCACGCGTGGCGGCCTTCTCGGCGTGGCCGAAGCGTCCTTCGAACAGGGCCTTGAGCGCATCGCGCAGGGCACGGTTGCCCTCGCGGTCGCGCTTTTCACGACGATAGGCGGCGACGCGTTGCGGCATCTGCTGCGTGGTGCGGATGGCGTTGAAGATCGCGAACAGGATCGCGAACAGCAGCGCGATCAGCACGATGAAGAGATTGAGCGACATGTCCACCCGGTACGGCGGGTAGAAGAAGACCACGTTGCCCGGATTGAAGCGGGCGCCGACCGCGAGCCCGATCGCGGCGGCAAACAGGATGACGAGCGAAAGGAAAATGCGCATGGCTTATGGCTTCGCCTTGTAGTTGCGGACGGCGTTCAGGCTCTCTGCCAGGGTTGGCATCTCGATGGAGAGGTTGCTGGCCTGGACCTGGCGCAGCAGGGCCTGCGTCGTCTGCGTCTGCCGGGCGCGGGTGTCGAAATACTTGGCAATGGCGTCCTGCGCGGCGACCAGATCGTTGCGGAAAGCGGACTCGTTGCGGGTCAGCAGGGCAAGGCGTGCATTGAGCAGGCGCAGCTTGAGGTTCTCGCGCGCGTAATAGGCTTGCGTCGGCGAGAGCAGCAAGGCGTCCGAGGTTTCGACATTGCGCACGCGCACCAGCTGGCGGATCTCGCTCCACATCTCGCTGGTCCAGCTGTGCCACAGCTCTTCGAGCTCACCCAGCCAGTCCGAACCGCCGGCCTCGGGGGCGGCCCTGGTTTCCGCAGCCTTGGGCACGCGGCGCGCGGTGCGAGGCTGTGCGGCCGTGGCAGCCGGCTTTTCATCGGCCAGCAGCGGCATGGAATCGATCTGGCCGATGATACTGTCCAGGCGCAGCGCGATGCCGGTCAGGTCGACCGTCGGCAGCGCCTTCAGACGCTCCAGGTCCTTGGCGATCGCGCGGCGGATGATGATGAATTGCAGCTTGTCCGAACGGGAGAGCCGGTTGTCGGCATTCTGCAAGGCGATCACCGCCCCCTGCACGTTGCCGGCGAGCTGCAGCTGCTGACTCGCCGTGGACAGGACCTGCTCTATTTCGGCCAGTGCCCAGTCATCCCGGTTGCGGGACAATTCCTGGTACAGGTGTTCGAGCGCGAGCTGCTGGCTTTGCGCCTCCACCTGCTTGCCTTCGAGGACATTGACCTTGGCCTGCAACTCCTTCATCCCCTCCTGCACGGAGCGGGCGATCACCTTGGTTTCGGACGTCAGCGTTTCGCCGGTCTTCAGGCGCTGCGCCATTTCCTCGCGCAGGCGGTCGAGCTCGCGATCGGAGTTCCACCACTGGGCGGCCAGCAGGATGGCCAGCGCCCCGAGCGCGCCGTACACGAGACGGCCCGACAGCGGCCGGCGGGCGGCGGAGGCCATGGGGTCCGTGCGTTGTGAAGCTGGATTCTGCGGCGGCTGGTTCGGGCCGGAAGACGATGGGGATGGCAGTTCGTTCATGCTCGAAATTGTAACGCGGCAATCAAGGGTTCGTCCCCCGATCCGGTCTGGATGACATCGGTGAATCCGAGTGCGCGCGCGGTTTCGGCGATACGCACATGCGGGACGATAAGCGGTTGCTGTTGCATTTTAACCACGCCGGCTTCGCCCGCCACATCGCGGACCATCTGCAAGAGGTAGCGCAGGGCTTCCGAGCTTGTGATGATCCAGTCCGCCTCCGTATCGAGGAGATGGCGAAGCTGCGCCGTTTTCTCGCCGTCGAGGACGGGCGCGGTCCTGCGATACGCGGCGACCTGTTCGACCTGCACGCCGGCACCGCGCAGTGCATCGGTGAGCAGTTCGCGCCCGGTCTCGCCGCGCACGATCAACACGCGCTTGCCGCGCAGGGCGGCAAGGTCGAGCACCTCGAGCAGTGTCTGCGAATCGGTGCGATGCGGATCGACCGGGCTGAAAATGGTTGTGTTGTCCTGGGTCAGGCCGTGGTTGGCGAGAGCAGCCTTGCTCCCTTCGCCGACGACCGCGAGCGCGACCTCGGAAGGCCAAGAGTCGATATGCGCAAACGCCGCATCGATCGCATTCGGGCTGACGAAAGCCGCCATCGCAAAATTGCCGAGATCCCCGAGCGTGGCCTTGAGCGCAGTCTGGTCCGGCAAGGGAAGAATTTCCAGCAACGGAAACACGACCGCCTCCCGTCCGGCGGCGGCAAGCTTCTGCGCCAGCGGCGCGGCCTGCGCGATCGGACGGGTGATGACCACCGGACGCTTGCGTGGCTCTGGTGACTCTGTCATCGTGCACTTCTCCTGTCGCTGCGTCAGCGCAAGGGCGCGGCGTTCACGTCAGCCGGCATCCATTGCCTTGCATGCGGCGAGGATATCGTCCGCACCCTGGCCTTGCAGGGCCGTTGCGATCTGCCTGCCCAGTGCTTCCGGGGCGTCGGCCTGTCCTGAGGCATCGCCCGCGGCAATGCGTTTGCCGTCCGGCGTCGCCACCATCGCGCGCAGGCGCATCGCGCCGCCGTCCACGGTGGCGAAAGCCGCCAGCGGAATCTGGCAGCTGCCGCCGAAGACGCGCGAGACGGTGCGTTCCGCCGTGACGGCTTGCGCCGTCGCCGTGTGGTTCAGCGGCGCGAGCAGTTCCATCAGATCGTCGCGGCCGTCGAGGATTTCGATGGCCATCGCACCCTGACCCGGTGCGGGCAGGCTCTGCTCCGGCTCGATCAAGGCGCGGATGCGCTGCGGCATGCCGAGGCGCTTCAGGCCCGCGGCAGCCAGGATGATCGCCGCGTATTCGCCGCGATCCAGTTTTCCAAGGCGTGTATCAAGGTTGCCGCGCAGCGGACGGATCACGAGATGCGGATAGCGCGCCGAGATCAATGCCTGGCGGCGCAGGCTGCTGGTACCGACGATTGCGCCTTCCGGCAGTTCGTCGAGCGAAGCGTAGTCGTTGGAGACGAAGGCGTCGCGCGGATCTTCGCGCTCGAGCACCGCGGCGAGACGGAACCCTTCGGGAAGCTCCATCGGGACGTCCTTCAGCGAGTGCACCGCGAGATCGGCGCGGCGCTCCTCCATCGCGACTTCGAGTTCCTTGACGAACAGCCCCTTGCCGCCGACCTTCGACAGCGTGCGGTCGAGGATCTGGTCGCCCTTGGTGGTCATGCCGAGAATCTCGATACTGCACTGCGGATATAATGCAGCCAGCCTGGAGCGGACGTGCTCCGCCTGCCACATGGCAAGGCGGCTCTCGCGGGAAGCGATCACGAGTTTTGCTGGTGGGGTTGCTTTCACGACGGGCACTTTCGATGTTCGTTGATGCGGGACCGGTACAGAGCGTACCGATCGCAGAGGCGCAGATTTTATCATGCGAGCACAAGGCAACCGTGCCCGCAAGCCACAATTTCCCGAACGATTGCAGACACACAATATGGCTAATCCGGCAAGCTCCCCTGCCCACAAAACGTCCGCCGACAAGGACGCGCCGCTGAAAGAAGATATCCGCCTGCTCGGGCGCCTGCTCGGCAACGTGCTGCGCGAGCAGGAAGGCGAAGCGGTCTTCCAAGTCGTCGAGACCATCCGCCAGACCGCGGTGCGCTTCCGCCGCGAGTCCGACCCGCAATCGGGCACCGACCTGAACAAGATGCTCAGGAAGCTGACGCGCGACCAGACGATCACCGTCGTGCGTGCGTTCTCGTATTTTTCGCATCTGGCCAACATCGCCGAAGACCAGCACCACAACCGGCGCCGCCGCGCGCACCTGCTGGCCGGCTCCGCCCCGCAGCAGGGCAGCATCGCCTACGCCTTGTCGCGCCTGGACGATGCCGGCGTGTCCGGTGCCGCTGTGCGCGGCTTCTTCAGGGAGGCGCTGGTCTCCCCGGTGCTCACCGCGCACCCGACGGAAGTGCAGCGCAAGAGCATCCTCGACGCCGAGCGCGAGATCGCCCGCCTGCTCGCCGAGCGCGACCATCCGCTCACGCCGAAGGAACTGGCGCGCAATACGCAGCTCCTGCATGCCTGCGTCGCCACGCTGTGGCAGACACGCATGCTGCGCTACACGAAGCTGACCGTGGCCGACGAGATCGAGAACGCCCTCTCCTACTACCGGATCACCTTCCTGCGCGAACTGCCCGGCCTGTACGAAGACATCGAAGGCGAGATCGCCGCGCAGTTCCCGCAGCGGCACGCGGCCTCCGACAAGGAGCTGCCGCCCTTCCTGCAGATGGGCAGTTGGATCGGCGGCGACCGCGACGGCAACCCCAACGTCAATGCGGATACGATGAAGCACGCGCTGATGCGCCAGTCGACCGCGATCTTCGATTTCTATCTCGATGAAGTGCACGCGCTCGGTGCGGAGCTGTCGATTTCAACCTTGCTGGTCGGCGTGAGCCCCGCGCTGCAGGCACTGGCCGATGCCTCGCCCGACCAGTCGGCTCACCGCTCCGACGAGCCCTACCGGCGTGCCCTGATCGGCCTCTATGCCCGTCTCGCGGCCACCGCCCGCACGCTGGGCGCGGCGCATGTATTGCGCCAGGAAGTCGGGCCGGCCGCCCCCTATGACACCCCGGAGGCGTTCACCGCCGACCTGCAGGTGATTGCCGACTCCCTGCAGTCGCACCATGGCGGCGGACTGGTCAGGCCACGCCTTGCCGTACTCAAGCGCGCCTCCGAGATCTTCGGCTTCCACCTGGCCACGCTGGACATGCGCCAGAGCTCCGATGTGCATGAGCGCGTACTCGCCGAACTGTTCCTGCGCGCCAGCATGGAAAAGGATTACGCTGCGCTGCCGGAAGAAGAAAAGGTCGCGCTCCTGCTCGACGAGCTCGCCCGGCCGCGGCTGCTGTACTCGCCGTACCTCGCCTATTCCGCCGAGACCGAGTCCGAGCTGACCATCCTGCGCACAGCGCGCGAGATCCGCCGGCGCTACGGCGGGCGGGCGATCCGCAATTACATCATTTCGCACACGGAAACCGTGTCCGACCTGCTGGAAGTGCTGCTCCTGCAAAAGGAAACCGGCCTGCTGCACCTCGAGTGGGACGAGGAATCCGGCCAGGTGACGAATGCGCGCAACGAACTGATGGTGATCCCGCTGTTCGAAACCATTCCAGACCTGCGCTGCGCGCCCGACATCATGGAACGCTTCATGTCCCTGCCGCAGGTGCGCCATCTCGTCGCCAACCAGGGCGACCTGCAGGAAGTGATGCTCGGCTATTCCGACTCCAACAAGGACGGCGGCTTCCTCACGTCGAACTGGGAGCTGTACAAGGCGGAAGTCCGGCTGGTGGAATTGTTCGACCGCGCCGGTGTCCGGCTGCGGCTGTTCCACGGCCGCGGCGGCACGGTCGGGCGCGGCGGCGGCCCGAGCTACGACGCGATCCTGGCGCAACCCGCGGGCACCGTCAACGGCCAGATCCGCCTGACCGAACAGGGCGAAATCATCGCCTCGAAATTCTCCAACCCGGAGATCGGGCGCCGCAACCTGGAACTGCTCGTCGCCGCCACGCTGGAAGCCAGCCTCATGCCGCACGCCGCCGAAGGCAGGCGCGCCAAGAAGCTGGCCGCCTACGAGAGCGTGATGGAGGCATTGTCGGAGCATGCCTACCGCAGCTACCGCAGCCTCGTGTACGACACGCCCGGATTCACCGATTACTTCTTCTCCGCCACCCCGATCGCCGAGATCGCCGAGCTCAACATCGGCTCGCGTCCCGCCTCGCGCAAGTCCACGCGCCGCATCGAAGACCTGCGCGCCATTCCCTGGGGCTTTTCCTGGGGCCAGTGCCGCCTGCTGCTGCCCGGCTGGTACGGATTCGGCAGCGCCGTGTCCTCCTGGCTGCACGACATCGACGATGCGAAGGAATACAAGAAGCGCGCCGCCATCCTGCGCGACATGTTCAAGGAGTGGCCGTTCTTCGCCACCCTGCTCTCGAACATGGACATGGTGCTGGCCAAGACCGATCTCGCGGTCGCCTCGCGCTATGCGGAGCTGGTGGCGGACAAGAAGCTGCGCAACAGCATCTTCAAGCGCATCGTGGAGGAACACGAGCGCACCACGACCTGTCTGGCGGTGATTACCGGCGCCCGCGAGCGGCTGTCGGGCAATCCGTTGCTGGCCCGCTCGATCAAGAACCGCTTTGCCTACCTCGATCCGCTGAACCACCTCCAGGTGGAACTGATCAAGCGCCACCGCAGCACCAGCGCGGAAGGACGCACGCTGGACGAGCGCGTGCGGCGGGGCATCCACCTCTCGATCAACGGCATCGCCGCGGGACTGCGCAATACCGGCTGAATGACCTACTTGACGAGCGCCTTCACCACCGGCCACTGGCGCCGAGAAATCGGCAGGCGCTCGTCGAGGTCGCGCAGGATCACTTGCCAGGACTCCTGCGCGCGATCCGCATCTCCCTCGCCATCGACCGCCACCGTGCCACGTTCAACCCCGACAATGGCCCCGCGGGCCACCAGCGCCTTGCGATGCACGCGCACAAACAGCTCCCCCAGCTCGTCCTCGATCGAGGTCAGCGACTCTTCGATCAGGTACTCGCGGCCGCGCGTGCGCAGCGTGACGTATTTCAGTTCGGCCTTCAGGTAAATCACTTCGCCCACCGGCACGAGCAGCACGCGTCCGCGCTCCTGCACAGAGAAATTGCGGCGCGCCTCCGGCGCCGATTTCGCCGCCGCTGCAATGGCCGGCCGCTGCGTCGCGCGCAGCGCAGCGGCACGCTGCAGCGCCTCGGCCAGCCGGGATGCCCGCACCGGCTTGAGCAGGTAGTCAAGCGCATGCACCTCGAAAGCCTTGAGCGCATATTCGTCGTAGGCAGTCACGAAGATGACGGCCGGTGGCGACGGCGTCTTCATGAAGCAGGCCGCCAGTTCGAGGCCGGTCATGCCGGGCATCTGCACATCGAGCAGCACGATGTCCGGGGCGGCGAGGGCGACCGTGTCCAGCGCCTGCTGCGCGCCCGCGGCTTCACCCACCAGCTGGTGCGGGCACTCGCCGGCGATATCCGACAACAGCGTCTTCATGCGCGCGCGCGCCGGCGCCTCGTCGTCAACAATCAGCAGGCGGAGTGTCATGCGGCACCTTTGACATAGGGGAAACGAAGCCGGGCCTCGAACACATCGGCCGCGACCGCTGTCGTGAGCTGCGCCTCGACGTCATAGAGCAGCTTCAGGCGTTCGCGGATATTCTCCAGCGCCATGTGGTTCCCGGGCCCGCCGGGCGCATTGGCGTGGAAAGGATTGGTCACGATGATCTCGATCTTGTCCAGCGAACGTGCGACGACGATCCTCACCGGTACCGGCGCCAGCGCCGGCTCGACACCGTAGTGCACCGCGTTTTCCACCAGCGGCTGCAGCAGCAGGACCGGCACCTGGGCGCGCCGCAACACCTCGTCGTCTACGCCGGCCATGTCCCAAGTGAGCTGCATGCGCGCCCCCAGGCGGATCTTTTCGATCGACAGGTACTGGCGGCAGAGGCGGATCTCGTTGTCCAGCGAAGTCATGCTGCGCGGATCGCTCATCAGCACGCGGAACAGGTCGGCCAGGTCTTCCAGCGTGTTCTCCGCCTGGCGCGGCTCGGTGCGCACCAGCGACAAGGCGGCATTCAGGCTGTTGAACAGGAAATGCGGCCGGATGCGCGCCTGCAACGCCTGCAGCCGCGCCTCCACCAGCGCCGGCGAGAAGGCGCGCTTGCGCAGCTCGAAATAGTGCTGGAACAGGATACCCGCGGCGCCGCCCACCACGATCCCCTTCTCCATCTCGCCGGCCACGCCGCTGCCGAGGCTGAACAAATGGACAACGAGGCCGGTCACCGCGGCCGGCACGAGGATGGTGACGGCGCGCTGCGCCCATGCCGGCGCGTCCCTGCCGCCGGAACGGCGCTGCGCCACCTGCCGCAACCCGCACAGGATGAACAGGGACCACAGGCATGCCATTTCGACCACGACGGAGGCTTCGACGAACTCGAACACCGCGCTCTTCCAGCCGCCCGCCTGCACCAGGACCGCGACGAAGGCCGCCGCATTCACGCCGATCAGCGTGCGCAGGACGACGCCGATGTTGCAGCAGTCGGGAATGATGATGTCGGCAGGTGTGGCGGCCGTTTCGGGAGCGGCGGAGCGTGGCATGGGAGTTATAATCACGTATTCACCGGGATTCAATTATGACAGCACAACTTTCCAAAAAAGGCGAGGCCTGGTCGGCCCGCTTTTCCGAACCAGTCTCCGACCTCGTCAAACGTTACACCGCCTCGGTCTTCTTCGACAAGCGCATGTGGGAAGCCGACATCCAGGGCTCGCTCGCGCACGCCGAGATGCTGGCCCACCAGGGCATCATCAGCCAGCAGGACCATGCAGACATCCGCCGCGGGATGGAGCAGATCCGCTCCGAGATCGCGTCCGGCAAGTTCGAGTGGCTGCTCGACCTCGAAGACGTCCACCTCAACATCGAAAAGCGTCTGACCGAGCTGGTCGGCGATGCCGGCAAGCGCCTGCACACCGGCCGTTCGCGCAACGACCAGGTCGCCACCGACATCCGCCTCTACCTTCGCGGCGCCATCGACGATATCACCGGCCTGCTGCGCGACCTGCGCCTGGCCCTGGTCGACCTCGCCGAGCAGCACGCCGATACCATCCTGCCGGGCTTCACCCACATGCAGGTGGCGCAGCCGATCACCTTCGGCCACCACATGCTCGCCTACGTCGAGATGTTCGGCCGCGACGCCGAGCGCATGGCCGACTGCCGCAAGCGCGTCAATCGCCTGCCCCTGGGCGCCGCCGCGCTGGCCGGCACGACATTCCCGATCGACCGCCTGCGCGTGGCGAAGACGCTCGGCTTCGACGACGTCTGCCACAACTCGCTCGACGCCGTCTCCGACCGCGACTTCGCGATCGAATTCTGCGCCGCCGCCGCGCTGATCATGACGCACGTCTCCCGCATGTCGGAAGAACTCGTGATCTGGATGAGCCCGCGCGTAGGCTTCATCGACATCGCCGATCGCTTCTGCACCGGCTCGTCGATCATGCCGCAAAAGAAAAACCCGGACGTCCCCGAACTGGCGCGCGGCAAGACCGGCCGCGTCAACGGCCATCTGATCGGCCTGCTCACGCTGATGAAAGGCCAGCCGCTGGCTTACAACAAAGACAACCAGGAAGACAAGGAGCCGCTGTTCGATACCGTCGATACGGTCACCGATACGCTGCGCATCTTTGCCGACATGGCACGCGGCATCACGGTCAAGCCGGAAGCCATGCGGGCCGCGGCGCTGCAGGGCTACGCCACCGCGACCGACCTGGCCGACTACCTCGTCAAGAAAGGCCTGCCCTTCCGCGACGCGCACGAGGCGGTTGCCCATGCGGTGCGCACCTGCGAACAGCGCGGCTGCGACCTGACCGACCTGACGCTGGACGAGATGCGGGCCTACTCGACGCTGATCGAGGCCGATGTCTTCGACGTCCTCACGCTCGAAGGCTCTGTCGCCGCGCGCAACCACGTCGGCGGCACTGCTCCCCAACAGGTTCGCGCCGCCATCGCCCGCCTCCGCACCCAGCTCGCGTAAATTCACATAAGCGCAGCTTCCTCCCGATACTGCCGGCGCACACGCCGGCAGTCTCCCCGCCTTGCACCCGCATTTACGTGTTTTTACGTAAGAACTTCCGCGTAAAAAATGCGCTTGAAGCATGAAAAAAACAGGGGCTTTTGCATCGCAGCATGAAAAGAATATTGCGGGTACTGTGCGGTTGTTCGCTTGCACATTGAAATGTCATATACTTCCGCGAACTCACGACAGAGACACCACCATTTTTCCGATCGCACAGAACAAAATTCCGCGGTCCGGCACGAATGACTTTTCATTAATGGAGACGAAACCATGTCTTTTTTGCTCTCGTTATCGAGATTCATTGACGCGCTCAATGAAAAAATAGGAAGCGGCGTCAGCTGGGCCCTGTTCATCTCGGTGCTGATCTGTACCGGCAATGCCCTCGTCCGGTACATCTTCCACACCAGCTCCAACGCCTGGCTTGAGATCCAGTGGTATCTCTTCTCCGCCATCTTCCTGCTCGGTACCTCCTACACCTTGCGCCGCAACGAGCACGTCCGCATCGACGTCGTCGCCGGCCGCTTCTCCAAGCGCACGCAAGTGTGGATCGACATCTTCGGTTTCGTCGCCTTCCTGCTGCCGATGACGCTGCTCGTCCTCTACTACGCCGTGCCCTATGCCTGGGAGTCCATCCAGAACCAGGAAGTCTCCAGCAACGCAGGCGGCCTGATCGTGTGGCCGGCGAAGATCCTGATCCCGATTGGCTTCCTCCTGCTGACGCTGCAAGGCATTTCGGAACTGATCAAGCGTATCGGCTTCCTGCAGGGCAAGGTGGAAGCGCGCGAATTCGAGAAGCATGCCGCCACCCCCGAAGAAGAAATCGAGGCGATCAAAGCCGCGAACAATCTCAACTGATCGTCTGGAGACAGAGTAAAAATGGAGCAATTCCTGATTGCGAATATGGCGCCGATCATGTTCGGCGCCCTTGTGGTGTTCCTGCTATCGGGTTTCCCGGTAGCGTTCGCCCTGGCGGCCAACGGCCTGTTCTTCGGCCTGCTCGGCATCGAGCTCGGCCTGCTCAAGCCCGAACTGTTGCAGGCGCTGCCGAACCGCATCTTCGGCATCATGGCCAACGACACCCTGCTGGCGATTCCGTTCTTCACCTTCATGGGCCTCATCCTTGAGCGCTCGGGCATGGCGGAAGACTTGCTTGACACCATCGGCCAGCTCTTCGGCCCGGTGCGCGGCGGTGTTGCCTACGCCGTGATTTTCGTGGGCGCCCTGCTGGCCGCAACAACGGGCGTGGTGGCCGCATCGGTGATTTCGATGGGCCTGATCTCGCTGCCGGTGATGCTGCGTTACGGCTATGACAAGCGCATCGCCTCCGGCGTCATCGCCGCATCCGGCACGCTGGCGCAAATCATCCCGCCCTCGCTGGTGCTGATCGTGATGGCCGACCAGCTCGGCCGTTCCGTCGGCGACATGTACAAGGCGGCATTCGTTCCCGGCCTGCTGCTGACCGCGATGTACGCGGGTTACGTGCTGTCCATGTCCATCTTCAAGCCGCATTCGGTACCGGCCCTGCCGCCCGAAGCACGCAACCTGAAGGAGCCGAACGGCAAGAGTGGCATCGTTTCCCTGATCGCACTGATCGCGCTCGCCGTCGGCGCCTCCTACGCCTTCGCGGCCTACTACAGCTCCACGCATCCGAACGCTCCCGGCGACGAAGTCGGGATCTATTCCGCATCGGTAGGCATCGTCGGCGCCTTCATCCTGGCCGTCATCAACCGCCAGCTCAAGCTGGGCATGCTCTCCCGCATGGCCGAGAAAGTCGTGTTCGTGCTGATCCCGCCGCTCGCGCTGATCTTCCTGGTGCTGGGCACGATCTTCGTCGGTATCGCAACCCCGACCGAAGGCGGCGGCATGGGCGCGTTCGGCGCGCTGATCCTGGCAATGATGAACCGCCGCCTGTCCTGGTCGCTGATGAAGCAGGCGATGGACTCGACCACCCGCCTGTCCTGCTTCGTGGTGTTCATCCTGATCGGTTCTTCCGTGTTCGGCCTGACCTTCCGCGCAGTCAACGGCGACCTGTGGGTGGAACACCTGCTGACTTCGCTGCCCGGCGGCACGATGGGCTTCCTGATCGTCGTGAACATCCTGTTCTTCGGCCTGGCCTTCTTCCTGGACTTCTTCGAACTGGCATTCATCCTGGTGCCGCTGGTCGGCCCGGTGGCAGAAAAGCTCGGTATTGACCTGATCTGGTTCGGCGTGCTGCTCGGCGTGAACATGCAGACCTCGTTCATGCATCCGCCGTTCGGCTTCGCGCTGTTCTACCTGCGGTCGGTGGCGCCAAAGGAAGTGACAACATCCGATATTTACTGGGGGGCGGTGCCATTCGTGCTGATCCAGGTGATCATGGTGAGCCTGATCATTGCCTTCCCGAATATCGTCTCGATCGCTGAAAAGACCGACATGAAGGAACAGATCGAGCTGAAGATCGACATCCCCACCCCCGACCAGGGCAGCGATGTGCCGCAACTGAACTTCTCGACGGAAGGCGAGAACAAGGGCGACAGCGCTCCGCAGCTCAACTTCTCCACCGATACGGAAGAGAAGAAGTAACCCGGTCGCCGGAAACATCAAACCCCGCTTGGTTCGTCCAGCGGGGTTTTTTGTTGCCTGCCTGCTTACAGGCGCAGGCAGTAAAAAACCCGCAGGGCTTGCGCGCTGCGGGTGGAATGCGGGGGAATAGGAGTGACCAGGATCAGCGGCGCGTGATCATGTAGTTCTGGAGCGGAGCCTCTGCCACGGAGGCCCACTGGTTCTGGTCCTGGCGGAAGCGCTTCCAGGGCTCGTACACCTTCTTGAACTTGGCGTTCTTGCTAGCCTCTTCTTCCATGACTTCGGTCGCCGCCTTGTAGCAGGCGTCCATGATCTCGCGGGAGAAATTGTGCAGTTTCACGCCGTTCTTCAGCAGGCGGGCCAGTGCCGCCGGGTTCTTCGCGTCGTATTCCGCCTGCATCACGATATGGGCTTCCGCGGAGGCGGCTTCGACAGCAGCCTGGTAATCCTTCGGCAGCTTTTCCCATTCCTTGATGCCGACATAGAACGACAGCTGCGGACCGGCCTCCCACCAGCCCGGCGCATAGTAGTGCGGCGCGACCTTGAAGAAGCCGAGCTTCTCGTCGTCGTACGGACCGACCCATTCCGCGGCGTCGATCGTGCCCTTTTCCAGGGCCGGATAAATGTCGCCGCCGGCAATCTGCTGCGGGACCAGTCCGAGGCGCTGCATCACGCGGCCGGCGAAGCCGCCGATGCGCATCTTCAGGCCGTTCAGGTCCTGCACGCTCTTGACTTCCTTGCGGAACCAGCCGCCCATCTGGCAACCCGTGTTCCCGCCCAGGAAGTTCACGATGCCATAGTCCTTGAAGAACTCGCGCATCAGCTGCATGCCGCCGCCCTGGTTGATCCATGCGGTCTGCTGGCGGGAGTTCAGGCCGAACGGCACCGCGCAGTCGAATGCGAAGGTCGGATCCTTGCCGAAATAGTAATAGGAAGCGGTATGCCCCATCTCGACCGTGCCTGCCTGCACGGCATCCATCACCTGCAGCGCCGGGACGATTTCGCCGCCCGCGAACACACGCACGTTGAACTTGCCGTTAGTGAGTTGGGACACGCGTTGCGAGAAGGTTTCGGCTGCACCGAAAATCGTGTCGAGCGACTTCGGGAAGCTGGATGCCAGGCGCCAGTTCAGCGTGGGCTGCGACTGCGCCAGCGCGGGTGCTGCGATTGTGCCTGCTGCGGCACCAACAGATGCCTTTTTGATAAAGGAACGGCGTTCCATTTTGTCTCCTCGTGGTTGCATCAAGTTTCGGTGTATCGGCCGAAGTGTCCGTTATCCATACAGTTTCTGTATGTTGCGATGATTGTATGGGGCGAATTTTTTGCTTGCAATACATACGCGTAGCGCGCAACAACATTTATCGTAAGTATTTTCACGTAGCTAAACCCATGCAGTCTGATCTTGCGATTCACGTCCGGTCTTGTGGCTGGAATCATTCATTCCTGCACGGAAATGCAGCATACGTTGCGCGACTGGAAGGAACTGTCAG
Source organism: Noviherbaspirillum sp. (assembly GCF_035654295.1). Lineage (GTDB taxonomy): Bacteria > Pseudomonadota > Gammaproteobacteria > Burkholderiales > Burkholderiaceae_D > Noviherbaspirillum. Next base: position 16,613 of record NZ_DASRXF010000129.1, read on the forward strand.
CGTGACGACAATCTCTATAGGCGAAAAAAAACCCGCGCCGCTTGCGCGGGGCGGGTTCGAGGCCGTCGAGGAAGATTAACGGCGGGTCACCATGAAGTTCTGCATCGTCGCTTCGGCCACGGAGAACCACTGGTTCTGATCCTGGCGGAAACGCTTCCATTGTTCGTAGATCTTCTTGAACTTCGCATTCTTGGCTGCTTCTTCCTCGTTCACCTCGGTCGCGGCCTTGTAGCACGCTTCCATGATGTCCTTGGAGAAGTGGTGCAGCTTGACGCCGTTGCGCAGAAGGCGGGCGAGCGCCGCCGGGTTCTTGGCGTCGTACTCGGCCTGCATCGTGACGTGGGCTTCGTAGGATGCGACTTCGATCGCGTACTGGTATTCCTTGGGCAGCTTTTCCCATTCCTTGATGCCGACATAGAACGAGAACTGGGTGCTCGGCTCCCACCAGCCCGGGGCATAGTAGTGCGGCGCGACCTTGTACAGGCCCAGCTTTTCATCGTCGTACGGGCCGATCCATTCGGCGGCATCGATGGTGCCTTTTTCCAGCGACGGATAGATATCGCCGGCAGCAATCTGCTGCGGCACGAGGCCGAGGCGCTGCATCACGCGGCCGCCGTAGCCGCCGATGCGCATCTTCAGGCCCTGGAGGTCGGCCACCGACTTGATCTCCTTGCGGAACCAGCCGCCCATCTGCGAGCCGCTGTTGCCGCCCTGGAAGTTGACGATGCCGTAGTCCTTGAAGAATTCGCGCATCAGCGCCATGCCGCCGCCCTGGTCGAACCAGGCGGTCTGCTGGCGGGAGTTCAGGCCGAACGGGACGGCGCAGTCAAAGGCGAAAGCCGGATCCTTGCCGAAGTAGTAATAGGACGCGGTGTGGCCCATTTCGATGGTGCCGTTCTGGACGGCGTCCATCACCTGCAGCGCCGGCACGATCTCGCCGCCTGCGAACAGGCGGATGTTGAACTTGCCGCCGGTGAGCTGGGCGACGCGCTTGCAGAAGGTTTCGGATGCGCCGAATACGGTATCCAGCGTCTTGGGGAAGCTGGATGCCATGCGCCAGTTCAGCGACGGCAGCGATTGTGCGATTGCGGGAGCTGCCAGTGCGCCTGCGGCTGCGCCTACGGATGCTTTTTTCAGGAAGGAACGGCGTTCCATGTTGTCTCCTTGGATTGGACTTCGATAACCATACGGACCGGGTAAGGTACATAGGCGGTACATATAGACCCGCTATATGTCGCGGAGGATTGTATGGCGGGGAAAAAGATGCGTAGGTGAAAAAAATTCGCGGCCGCGGACGGAAAACGCCCGGGGATGATGCCGTGCAGCCGGCCTGCCAGAGGCGTAGCGGGGCAGGAAAGTTTGCTGAAAATATTTCAAGCGCTCCGCTCTGGCGAAGCAGGCAGGGACAAGCGGTGGTTGCGGCTTGCCCCCGGTCTGAAACCGGCCGCGAATGCGGCCGGCCGGGTGGTGCGTGGATTACTTGCGGCTGGACATGAAGTTGTGCATCTGCAGCTCGGCGACCGTGAACCACTGGTTCTGGTCGCGCTGGAAGCGCTTGTAGTGGTCGTAGATCTTCTTGAACTTGGCGTTCTTGGACGCTTCCTCATCCATCGTGGCCATGGCGGCCTTGTAGCTCGCCTCCATGATCTCCTTGGAGAAGAAGCGCAGCTTGGCGCCGTTCTTGATCAGGCGGGCCAGCGCCGCCGGATTCTTCGAGTCGTACTCGGCCTGCATGGTTACATGGGCTTCGAACGATGCCGCCTCGATGGCGTACTGGTATTCCTTGGGCAGCTTTTCCCATTCCTTCATGCCGATGTAGAACGAGAGCTGTGCGCCCGCCTCCCACCAGCCCGGCGCGTAGTAGTACGGCGCGACCTTGTAGAAGCCGAGTTTTTCATCGTCGTACGGCGTGGTCCATTCCACCGCATCCAGCGCACCCTTCTCGAGCGCGGGATAAATGTCGGCGCCGGCCAGCTGCTGCGGCACCAGGCCCAGCGGCTGCATGACCTTGCCGGCGAAGGCGCTGATGCGCATCTTCAGGCCCTTGATGTCGTTGAGGGTCTTGATCTCCTTGCGGAACCAGCCGCCCATCTGTGCGCCCGTATTCCCGCCGAGGAAATTGATGATGCCGTAATCCTTGTAGAACTCGCGCATGAGGTCGCGGCCGCCGCCCTGGTCGAACCAGGCGGTCTGCTGGCGCGAACTCATGCCGAACGGGACGGCGCAGTCGAATGCGAAGGTCGGATCCTTGCCGAAATAGTAATACGGCGCTGTATGACCCATCTCGACCGTGCCGTTCTGCACCGCATCCACCACCTGCAGCGGCGGAACGATTTCCCCGCCCGCAAAGACGCGGATGTTCAGCTTGCCGCCGGTCAGCTGGGCGACACGCTTGCTGAATACTTCGGCGGTGCCGTACAAGGTGTCGAGCGATTTCGGGAAGCTGGATGCAAGACGCCAGTTGATGGTCGGCTGGGTCTGCGCCAGCGCGGGCGCTGCGACTGCACCGACGGATGCGCCGACAGCCGCTTTCTTAAGGAAGGAACGACGTTCCATGTTGTCTCCTGGGGGTGAAAAATCGTGCAACGAGCAATACTCGCATGTTTTGGAAACATTCGCAGGACGCATGCCGATTTGACTAAAATTTAGGCAACGCGAAACCCGGCCGGTTCACCTCGCGCACGATGTTTTGCTGACGAAAAAAAACCCATCGCGCGTGCACGCGATGGGTTCGACTGGAAGCTTATTGCCTGGCCACGCTTACTTGCGGGTGACCATGTAGTTCTGCAGCGGCAACTCGGCGACCGAGGCCCACTGGTTCTGGTCCTGGCGGAAGCGCTTCCACGGTTCGTAGATCTTCTTGAACTTGGCGTTCTTCGAGGCTTCTTCTTCCATCACCTCGTTGGCTGCCTTGGAGCATGCATCCATGATCTCCTTGGAGAACTGGCGCAGCTTCACGCCATTCTTCAGCAGGCGTGCCAGGGAAGCGGGGTTCTTCGCGTCATACTCGGCCTGCATGACAACGTGCGATTCGTAGGAAGCGGCCTCGATGGCTGCCTGATATTCCTTCGGCAGCTTTTCCCATTCCTTGATGCCGATGTAGAACGACACCTGCAGGCCGGCTTCCCACCAGCCCGGAGTGTAGTAGTACGGTGCCACCTTGAAGAAGCCGAGCTTCTCGTCGTCGTACGGACCGATCCATTCCGCGGCATCGATCGTGCCCTTTTCCAGGGCCGGATAAATGTCGCCGCCGGCGATCTGCTGCGGCACCAGGCCGAGGCGCTGCATCACGCGGCCGGCGAAACCGCCGATACGCATCTTCAGGCCGTTCAGCTCCGCCACGGTCTTCACTTCCTTGCGGAACCAGCCGCCCATTTGCGCGCCGGTGTTGCCGCCCATGAAGTTGATGATGCCGTAGTCACGATAGAACTCGCGGGTCAGGTCGCGTCCGCCGCCCTGGTCCCACCATGCGGTCTGCTGGCGCGAATTCAGGCCGAACGGAACCACGCCGTCGAATGCGAACGTCGGATCCTTGCCGAAGTAGTAGTAGGAAGCGGTGTGGCCCATCTCGACCGTACCTGCCTGCACGGCATCCATCACCTGCAGCGCCGGGACGATTTCACCGCCGGCGAACACGCGGATGTTGAACTTGCCGCCGGTGAGCGCCGAGACGCGCTTGGAGAAAGTTTCAGCTGCCCCGTAGATGGTGTCGAGCGACTTCGGGAAGCTCGACGCAAGGCGCCAGTTGATGGTGGGGAGGGATTGGGCGATGGCCGGCGCTGCGACAGCACCGACAGCGGCGCCCGCGGCCGCCTTCTTCATGAACGAACGACGTTCCATTTCGTCTCCTAGTTGGATTGAACGCTGAATTGTTGATAGCGCCTTGTCACCTGCGTATAAGGCGGGATAAAGAGCATCGACGATTCTAGGAGCGGAGGTACGCAAACCACAAATAAAATTGCACGCACCGGTGATAGTGCTTAGGTAGTACCACGTAGAGAATTTCATGCATCGGCGTCATCATCGCGCCGACATCTTTTGCAGCATGCCGAACTGATAAACGGATTCGGTGAATGACACAACAACCGGGATCAACGATTGGTGGGTTTTCTCATTTGACATGCGTGTGGATGTCCACAATTGTCCCTGCAGGTCTGCATCACGACAATGCGAACCTTCTGCGCAAAGCCAGGTGCGCATGCAGCCCACTCACACGGAGAAGCAACACATGCAACACACGGGAAAGAAACCCCTTTACCAATCGCTGTACGTGCAGGTCGTGACCGCGATCGTCATCGGCATCCTGCTCGGCCACTTCTATCCGTCGCTCGGCGCGGAGATGAAGCCGCTCGGCGATGCCTTCATCAAGCTGATCAAGATGATCATCGCGCCGATCATCTTCTGCACGGTGGTCGTCGGCATCGCGGGCATGGAAGACATGAAGCAGGTCGGCAAGACCGGCGGCCTCGCACTGCTCTACTTTGAAATCGTCAGCACCATCGCCCTGGTGGTCGGCCTCGTGATCGTCAATCTGGTCCAGCCCGGCGCCGGCATGCATGTCGATCCGGCCTCGCTCGACACCAAGAGCATCGCGGCCTACACCGCACCGGGCAAGATGCAGAGCACCACCGAATTCCTGATGAACATCATCCCGACCAGCGTGTTCGACGCGTTTGCCAAGGGTGACATCCTGCAGGTCCTGCTGTTCTCCGTGATGTTCGGTTTCGCGCTGCACAAGTTCGGCGGCCGCGGCACGCTGGTGTTCGACTTCATCGAGAAGTCCTCGCACGTCCTGTTCAGCATCGTCGGCATCATCATGAAGGCGGCCCCGGTCGGCGCATTCGGCGCGATGGCCTTCACCATCGGCAAGTACGGCGTCGGCAGCCTGCTCTCGCTGGGCAAGCTGATGGGCACCTTCTACCTGACCTGCCTGGTGTTCATCTTCGCCGTCCTCGGCCTGATCGCGCTCATCCACGGTTTCTCGATCTGGAAGTTCATCAAGTACATCAAGGAAGAACTGCTCATCGTGCTCGGCACTTCCTCTTCCGAGTCGGTGCTCCCGCGCATGATGGCCAAGATGGAAAACCTGGGCGTGAAGAAGTCGGTCGTCGGCCTCGTCATCCCGACCGGTTACTCGTTCAACCTGGACGGCACCTCGATCTACCTGACCATGGCCGCCGTGTTCATCGCCCAGGCTACCGACACGCCGATGTCGCTGACCCAGCAGTTGACCCTGCTCGCCGTGCTGCTGCTGACGTCCAAGGGCGCGGCCGGCATCACCGGCAGCGGTTTCATCGTGCTGGCGGCCACCCTGTCGGCCGTGGGCGGCGTTCCCGTCGCCGGCCTGGCGCTGATCCTCGGCATCGACCGCTTCATGTCCGAAGCCCGAGCGCTGACCAACCTGATCGGCAATGGCGTGGCCACCGTGGTGGTCGGCAAGTGGACCGGCGACCTGGACGTCGAGAAGATGCACCAGCACCTGAATAATGAAACCGTCGAGGAAGCCGAGAACCCGGAAGAGGTGCTCGACCAGACGGAAGCGCACATGCCGATCAGCAGCAAGACGGCGTGATCGTCTGCCCCCCGGCATCCCTTTCTGAGCAGCCCCTTCGGGGGCTGTTCTTTTTTGGCGCGTGAGCTCTCCGGGCGTGTCAGTTGCCGGCGACGGTCATGCTCTCGATCAGGATCGAGCCGGTTTCCTTGGTGCCGCGGATCAGCGTATCGGCACCGATGGCGACGATCTGCTGGAACATGTCCTTCATGTTGCCCGCGATGGTGATCTCTTCCACCGGATACTGGATGACGCCCTTCTCCACCCAGTAGCCCGATGCGCCGCGCGAATAGTCGCCGGTCACATAGTTGACGCCCTGGCCCATCAGCTCCGTCACCAGCAGGCCGGTGTCGAGCTTCTTCAGCATGGCCTTGAAGTCGTCGCCCTTCTGCGTGAGTTCGGACATGAGGGACAGGTTGTGCGAGCCGCCGGCATTGCCGGTGGTCTTCATGCCCAGCTTGCGCGCCGAGTAGGTGGACAGGAAGTAGCCCTGCACCACGCCATCCTTCACCACATCGCGCTTGCCGGTCCTGACGCCCTCTTCGTCGAACGGCGCGGAACCGACGGCCCCGATGACGTGCGGGTCTTCAACGATCTGGATGTGGGGCGCAAAGACTTGCTTGCCGAGGGAATCGAGCAGGAAGGTGGACTTGCGGTACAAGGCGCCACCCGACACCGCCTGCACGAAGGCGCCGAGCAGGCCGGCGGCCAGCGGCGCCTCGAACAGCACCGGGCACTTGCGCGTGTCCAGCTTGCGGGCGTTGAGCCTGGCGAGCGCACGTTCCGCCGCATAGCGGCCGACGTCTTCGGCGCGCGCCAGCCGGTTCGGGTCGCGCGTGGAGGAATACCAGTCGTCGCGCTGCATGCTGCCACCCTTGCCGGCAATCGGCGCGACCGAGATGGTATGGCGCGAGTACGGATAGCCGCCCATGAAACCGCGGCTGTTGGCCGAGACAAAATGGGACTGCTGCGCATAGACGCTCGCCCCTTCGCTGTTGGTCACGCGCTTGTCGACGGCGAAGGCCGCCGCCTCGCAGCGCGTCGCGATATCGACCGCCTCTTCCGTGGAAAGCTGCCACGGGTAGAACAGTTGCAGGTCGCGCGGGTCCATCTCCAGGGTTTCCTCGTCGGGCAACCCGGCGCAATCATCCTCGGCCGTGAAGCGCGCGATGTTGTAAGCCGCCTCGACCGTATCCTGCAGGGACTTGGCGGAAAAATCCGAGGTGCTCGCGTTGCCGCGGCGAACGTGGCGTTCCTCGCCGAGGTACACCGTGACGCCGATGCCCTTGTCCTTGTTCTGCTCGATGGTCTCGATCTTGCCCTTGCGCACCGTTACCGCCAGGCCGTTGCCTTCGCTGATCTCCACGGAGGCGTCCGACGCGCCTTTTTCCCTGGCGAAACGCAGGACGTCCTGCGCGATCTGTTTCAGCTGGTCCTGGCTATAGGTAAATACGGGATTGCTCATGAGCTTGTTCTTTTGGAAGTGGCTAAAACGGTTATCATAGCAGTCGTTTACAGAATGGCTTTGATTCATCATGGTTAATCCCAACCGCGGCAGCGGCGGCGTCGGCTTCCGCTCCGACGAATTCGAACAAAAGTACGACCGCCCCTCCAAGTCCCAGCTCAAACGCGAAATGACCGCCCTGCAGGAACTGGGCGAGGAACTCGTTTCGCAGCCCAAGGACCGCGTCATGCGCGTGCCGATGCCGGAGGACGTGCGCGACGCGATCCTGGAATGCCAGAAGATCAAGGACCATGAAGGCCGGCGCCGCCAGATGCAATACGTCGGCAAGAAGATGCGCACGCTGGAAGAGGACGAAGTCGCCGCCATCCAGACAGTGATCGACAGCTGGAAAGGCGCCTCCAAGGCAGAGACTGCCGCAATGCATGCACTGGAACGCCGCCGCGAAAAGCTGCTGGCCGACGACAAGGCGCTGACCGAGCTGAAGGCCGACTTCCCCGAGGCCGACGTGCAGCAGCTGCGCACGCTGATCCGCAACGCCCGCAAGGAGCAGGCGGAAAGCAAGCCGCCCAAGGCTTACCGCGAGATTTTCCAGATCCTCAAACAGCTGCAGCAGCAGTCCAAAGGTGCTGCGGCGGATGACGTACAGCACGACGATGCCGACGAAGAATAATCCCGACGAACTTCTGATCGGCCTGGTATCGATTTCCGACCGGGCCTCCAGCGGCGTGTATGAAGACCAGGGCATCCCTGCCCTGCGCGACTGGTTCAGCGCAGCACTGACGAGCCCGTGGCGCATGGAAACCCGCCTGATTCCCGACGATCGCGCGCTGATCGAAAAGGCCTTGGTCGAACTGGTGGACGAGGTCGGATGCGACCTGGTCCTGACCACTGGCGGCACCGGACCGGCGCGGCGCGACGTCACGCCGGAAGCGACGCTGGCCGTGGGAACGAAGGAAATGCCGGGCTTCGGCGAGCAGATGCGCCAGATCAGCCTGAAGTTCGTGCCGACCGCCATCCTCTCGCGCCAGGTCGCCGTCATCCGCGAAACCGCGGACCGCGCCGCCCTCATCATGAACCTTCCGGGCCAGCCGAAATCCATCAAGGAGACGCTGGAAGGCCTGAAGGATGCCGACGGCAAGCAGGTGGTTCCCGGCATCTTTGCCGCGGTGCCGTATTGCATTGACCTGATCGGCGGCCCGTACATCGAGACCAGCGAAGCCGTCTGCAAGGCATTCCGCCCCAAGTCGGCGATACGTCAGAAGTGACATGGCCAGAAATGACATGACGACGCCCAGCCTGGAATCCATCGAGATCGAAACCGGCCCGAACCCGACAGTTGCGGTCATCTGGCTGCACGGACTCGGCGCTGACGGCAGCGACTTCGTGCCCATCGTGCGCGAGCTCGATCTCACCGGCTGCCCCGCGATCCGCTTCGTGTTCCCGCACGCGCCGACCATGCCTGTGACCATCAACTATGGTTACGTGATGCGGGCGTGGTACGACATCCTCGGAACGGACATCGCCAACCGCGAAGACGAAGCCGGCCTGCGCAAATCGCAGCTACTCGTGGAGGAACTGATCGCGCGCGAAAAGGCGCGCGGCATCCCGGCTTCGCGCATCATCCTCGCCGGCTTCTCGCAAGGCTGTGCGATGACGCTGCAGACCGGGCTGCGCCACCCGGAAAAGCTCGCCGGCCTGCTCGGCCTCTCGGGCTACCTGCCCATCCATCAAAGACTCTCGACGGAGCGCCACTCCGCCAACCACGACACCCCGATCTTCCTTGCCCACGGCACGAGCGACCCCATTGTCCCGTTCGACCGGGCCGAGATGTCGCGCGATTTCCTGCAGGCGCTGGGGTATAAGGTGGAATGGCATGAATACGCGATGCCGCACTCGGTGTGCGAGGAAGAGATCGCGGATATCGGCGTGTGGCTCAAACGGGTGTTGGCGCAGGCATAGCGAATGCGCTTGGCGGGTTTCGCTGCGCTCAAGCCATCCTACGGTTCTTTAATTGCATGGTGGGTTTCGCTTCGCTCTACCCACCCTACGGTTCTTTATAGTGGACGGTAGGGTGGGTAGAGCGCAGCGAAACCCACCATGCACCCCAAAGCCAAGTTACTTGAATACGACCGTCTTGTGCCCGTTCAACAGGATGCGGTGCTCGACAAACCACTTCACCGCGCGTGCCAGCACCACGCACTCCACATCGCGGCCGATCGCCGTAAGCATGTCCGGCTCCATCGAATGGTCGACCCGCTCGACGTCCTGCTCGATGATCGGCCCCTCATCCAGATCGCTTGTGACGAAATGCGCGGTGGCGCCGATCAGCTTCACGCCGCGGTCATGCGCCTGGTAATACGGCTTGGCTCCCTTGAAGCTCGGCAGGAAGGAATGGTGGATGTTGATTGCCTTGCCCTTGAGCGCTTCGCACATCTGCGGCGACAGGATCTGCATGTAGCGCGCCAGCACCACGAGGTCGATGTCGTTGGCCCTGACGATTTCCAGGATGCGCTCTTCCTGCAGGCGCTTGGCCTCGGCGGATGCACCGGTCGCCAGCGGCAGGTGGTGGAAAGGAATGTTGTAGCTCGCCGAGAGCTGGTAGAAATCCGTGTGGTTCGAAACGATGGCCGGAATTTCGACGGGCAGCAGGCCGCTCTTGTAGCGGAACAGCAGGTCGTTCAGGCAGTGGCCGATCTTCGACACCATGAGCATGACGCGCGGTTTCTTGTGCGCGTCGTGCAGCTGCGCATCCATGCGCAATTCCTTGGCCACGATGTCGAAATCCGCACGCAGTTGCGCGTCGCCGACCGCCGGATCTTCCGCCGCGAAGTGCACGCGCATGAAGAACAGCTTCGATTGCGCGTCGCCGAACTGCGCCGAGTCGATGATGTTGCAGCCGTGCTCGGCAAGGAAGCCGGACACGCGATGGACGATGCCGCGGTGGTCAGGGCAGGACAGGGTGAGGATGTATTCCGGGTGCGTCGTGGTCATGATGGTGTTGCTGCAGGCGAAAGGCGCTATTGTCGCACGCCGCGCACCGTCAAACAAAAAACCCGGAGTCGCGTTCGCGATATCCGGGTCAGCGGGACGCCGGCGGGCGCCCCCATTTCATTTTTGTTCAGTATCGATCAGCCAACCTTGGCGACGGACAGCCCCTTGTTGGCAGCAGCGGCGGTGCCGACCTGGATGTCGCCGGCGAGCTGGCCGCCCTCTTCGATGACGACCTTGCCGTAGCGGACCTTGCCGGAGACCTTGCCGGTCGAGTAGATGACCAGCTTCTGGCGCACGGTCAGCTCGCCGTCGAATTCGCCGTGGATCTCGGCGATGTCGATCTCGGCGGAACCCTTGAAGGCGCCACGCTCGGCGATCTGGATGACGCGGGAATCGATGGTGGCTTCGACACGGCCTTCGACAACCAGCGTGTCGCAGTCGGTGATCTCAACGCCCTTGAGCTTGATATTCGGTCCGACGATCAGCTTGCTGCCGCCTTCGTTGGTGCTGGCAGTGGTGTCGGTAGCGGGGGTGGTAATCGGCTTGGAGATACCCGAGGTACCGGTCGGGACGATGCCGCTGGCGGTGCTGAGGGGCGAATTTGGCGTGTTGGTATCGCGCTTGCCAAAGAGCGTTTCGGAACGAAGCATGTTATCTCCAAAAAATAGTGCGTAAGTTAAAAACGGTTTTCGATGTCATGAAAACGCCATCAGCATTCCCATCGCATCGAAAACGTGGCAACACTTGAACTGCGTTTGCGCTGCAGGAATCCGAGCCAAGACTCCGGCCTCCCCACTGTTAAGCCGCAGCAATGTTGCGGCTCCTCACTTGGTCAGCATGTCGTATGGAAAGTTCCGATGATTTGGGGAATGTTTGAAACTGTTACACTTTTGCAAAAAAGAACGACCGTTCAATTTCGTGTATGATGAATTGCCTAACCAATCCATGAAGGAGACATGATGACCGCAACTACCCTGACGAACCGGCAGTTCCGCCTGGCCGCGCGCCCCGTAGGCACACCCAAGCGCAGCGACTGGAATTTCACTTCAGAGCCGGTGCGCGATATCGCCGACGGCGAGATCCTCGTCAAGACGCTGTACCTCTCGCTCGACCCCGCCATGCGCGGCTGGATGAACGAGGGCAAGTCCTACATCCGCCCCGTGGGGATCGATGAAGTCATGCGCGCCGGCGGCATTGGCAAGGTGGTCGCATCGAAGTCGCCGAAATTCGCCGTGGGCGACTATGTCTCCGGCGGGATCGGCGTGCAGGAATACTGGGCCGGCCCGGCCGACGACAAGACCGCCGGGTTCTACAAGGTCGATCCGAAAGCGGCGCCGCTGCCCAAGTACCTGAATGCGCTGGGCATGCCCGGCATGACGGCCTACTTCGGCCTGCTCGAAGTCGGGCAGCCCAAGGCCGGCGAGACTGTCGTCGTATCGGGCGCCGCGGGCGCCGTCGGTCAGACGGTCGGCCAGGTCGCCAAGCACAAGGGCTGCCGCGTGGTCGGCATCGCCGGCGGCAAGGACAAGTGCGATTTCGTGGTCAACGAACTCGGCTTCGACGCGTGCATCGATTACAAGAACGAGTCCGTGCGCGAAGGCTTGAAGAAGCATTGCCCCAAGGGCGTGGACGTCTATTTCGACAACGTCGGCGGCGACATCCTCGACGATGTGCTGACCCGCATCACCATGAAGGCGCGCATCATCATTTGCGGCGCCATCTCGCAGTACAACAACACCACCCCGGTCAAGGGCCCGGCCAACTACCTCTCGCTGCTGGTGAACCGTGCGCGCATGGAAGGCATCGTGGTGTTCGACTATGCCGACCGCTACCACCTCGGCGTGGCCGAAATGGCAAAGTGGATGAAGGAAGGGAGCTTCAAGACACGTGAAGACATCGTCGCAGGCCTCGACCAGTTCCCGGAAGCGCTGCTCATGCTGTTCGAAGGGAAGAACTTCGGCAAGCTGATCCTCGAGGTAGCGAAAGACGCATAACAAGCCCTCGCATCGCTAGGAATGGCACAGGCGACTGTGCCATTTTTTTGCTCGATGGATTGACAATTTCTCAACAACAAGTCACTCTCCCGGGATTGCATGAAAGGCAATATTTCCAACAAGGAGAGGACGCATGATGAATCCCGACGAACTGCTCGCCGCAACCGAATTCCCCGCGGCACCGACACTCGCAACGCAACGCTTCAAATTCACCGGCAGCGGCAGCGAGTACCTCCGGATATGGATCGTCAACCTTTTCCTCACCGTGGTCACGCTGGGCATCTATTCGGCCTGGGCGAAGGTGCGCCGGACCCGCTACTTCTATGACAACACGGTCCTCGCGGGCAGCAGCTTCGACTATCACGGCACCCCGGCCTCCATCCTGCGTGGCCGAATCGTCGCGCTGCTGTTCTTCGGCGCCTACACCATCGCGGGCATGGTTTCGGAAGTCGCCGGCGGCATCGCGCTACTCGTGCTTGGCCTGCTGTTTCCCTGGCTGATCTGGAAAAGCCTGCAGTTCAAGCTCGGCAATTCGAGTTACCGCGGCATCCGCTTCGGCTTCGGCGGCACCGCACGCAAAGCTTATTTCGTCTACCTGCTGCTGCCCATCCTGTCGGGACTTACCCTCTATCTACTGGCGCCGCTCACGCACCAGCGCATCAAGAAATTCCAGCACGAACACAGCCGTTTCGGCGGCAACGCGTTTTCCTTCCACGCGGGCGCGGGCGGCTTTTACAAGATCTACCTGATTGTCTTTGTCCTCGCCTTTTGCGGGATGTTTGCCATTGGCATGGTATTCGGCGCGCCGCTCGCCGCCATCGCCAGGACTCGCGCTGCCTCGGTCAATCCCGCGACGCTCGGACTGATCGCAATCTTCGTGTTGACGCTGTACGCCTGGGTGTTCCTGCTGCTGCCCCTGCTCCACACAATGGTCCAGAATCTCGTCTGGAACAACACGCGCCTGGGCAAGCACCGTTTCGCATCCAACATCGGCATGCGCAGAATGGCCTGGATCACCGCGACCAACCTGCTTGGCATCGTGCTCACCCTGGGCCTGTTCATTCCGTTTGCGCAGGTCCGGGCGATGAAATACCGGATCGAATCGCTGACCCTGCTTCCCGGCGGCAGCCTGGACGATGTCATCGCTGCCGCACACGAAAACGCTTCCGCCACCGGAGAAGGCGTGGCCGATCTGCTCGACTTCGACCTGTCGCTGTGAAGAGGCGCCGGCATGAGCGTTCCCGCCTACTACTTCGACGGAAAGTCCTCGCGCCGTCATGCCGTCAGGCTTGCGGTGAACGGCCAGTTAGCCGTACTCACCGGCGACGCGGACCGCGAATGCCCGTTGGCCGAGCTCCGCGTCTCCGAGCGCCTGAGCCACGGACAAAGGAAGGTGAGCTTTCCCGACGGCGCCTACCTGGAAATCCTCGATGCCACGGCATTCGACGCGATGCTCCTGGACACGAGACACCGGGATTCACTGGTGGTCAGGCTGCAGCAAAGCTGGCGCGGCACGCTGGCGGCGCTTTGCGCGACTGCCGCAATCCTGATCGTCGGCTATGTCTATGTGCTGCCGGCCGCCGCCAATCTTGCAGCGAAGGCACTGCCGGTCAGCGCGGAACGATCGATCGGCCGTGAGGCACTGGCCTTCCTCGACAAGCGGATGCTGTCGGCGTCGTCGCTCCCGCCGGAGCGCCAGCAAGCGATCCGCGAGCGTTTCATGTCCCTGGTTCCGCCGCTGGACGGCGCGCCGCACCATGAACTTGTCTTCCGCAAGAGCCGCGTCGGTCCCAACGCATTTGCACTGCCCTCCGGACAGATCGTGCTGACGGACGAGATCGTGCATCTCGCTGGCGGCGATGAGGCGGTCGTCGCCATCCTTGCACATGAACTGGGACACCTGCACGAGCGCCACCTGACGCGGCGCGTGATCCAGGGATCGATCATCGGCATATTCGCGACGACCTTGTTCGGGGATGTATCGGCGCTGCTTGCCAATATTCCGACCGCGATGCTGGACCTGAAGTATTCCCGCGACGCCGAGCGCGAAGCGGACGATTATGCGATTGCAATGCTGAAGAAGAACGGCATCAGTCCAGCGGCGCTGGCGCGCGTTTTCGAAGCGCTGGAAAAAGCGGAAAAGGAAAAGGGCGGTTCCCCGCCCTATCTGTCCAGCCATCCGTCCGCCGCGGAGCGCATTGCGCGCATCCGGGAGGCGATGTGAGCTTTCCGGTCAGCGCATCGGCCGGCACTGGCGCAGCTCGCACTGCGCCATGAACGTCGTACCGTTGTCGCATTTCATCCGATAGACCTCGACCGGCCCCTTGTCGGTGATCAGCCCGGCACCCGTGGCCCCCGAGCAGCCGTGCCGCCTGGCGAGGCGCTCGACGGTGGCGGAAGATGTACCGGAGCGGAATTCGACGGTCTGGATGGTCACGTCTCCGCTACCATCGTTGACCGTGAGCTCGCCCGGCGCGGCGTTGTTGCGCACCTTGGCCTGCGGCTCGGGCGCAGGAGCGGATTGGGACGCGGTGAACGAGGGAACCCAGTCGGGAAGCTTGATTCCAGTGGACGAACAACCGGCGAGAACGCATACGGCCACTGCCAGGCCCAGCCTGCGGACATTCTTCATTCGACTTTCTCCCTGTCGGTACTAGACAAATCTGTTCATCGCCGGGCGCTCTGTTGGCCCCCCTCAGGCAACGCCGCCCAGTTTATACCGGCCGGCTCCGGCATGGCAAAGTCTGTCGCGCGCCAGACATAAAAAAAGCGCTGCGGGATGTCCGGCAGCGCTTCATTCCGAGTAAGAGGCCGATTACTTGCTGCGGCTCTTGTACTCGCCCGTGCGGGTGTCGATTTCGATCTTGTCGCCGATGTCCACGAACAGCGGCACCGGGATTTCGAAGCCGGTGGAGATCTTGGCGGGCTTCATGACCTTGCCCGAAGTGTCGCCCTTGACGGCCGGCTCGGTATAGGTCACTTCGCGCACGATGGTGGTCGGCAGTTCGACCGAGATCGGCTTGCCGTCGTAGAACACCACTTCGCAGGTCATGCCGTCTTCGAGGTAGTTCAGCGCCTCGCCCATGTTCTCGCCTTCGACTTCATACTGGTTGTAGTCGGTGTCCATGAACACATACAGCGGGTCGGCGAAATACGAATAGGTCGCTTCCTTCTTGTCCAGCACGACGACGTCGAACTTGTCGTCGCCGCGGAACACGCTTTCGAGCGGTGCGTTGGTCAGAAGATTCTTCATCTTCCACTTGTAGGTGAAGCCGGTACGGCTCGAACCGTTGACGTCGGAGCGCAGCACGATGAACGGCTTGCCATCAACCATGATGATGTTGCCAACACGAACTTCTTTTGCGAATTTCATAGGAATGGTCGTAAAAAAATAAGTTGCTTGAAAACTGTCTTCGTCTAGCGGCCAGCAGTGCCGCAAGCCCTCGCTTGATCCGGATCAAACGGTACAGATCTTGATTTAAGCGCGGATTGTACCCTGTTTTATGCCCTGCCTGAGCGGACAAACTCCTCAAACTTCAGCAAATTCGCTGCCAAATTGCCATTTGCGAGCATCTGGCACTCCCATTCGTACGCTCTCGCCGTCAGTTTTTGCATTTCGTCAGCGAAGCGCTTCCACAGCGGAGCCCAGCCGTCACCGGCTTCCACGGCTCCGTTCCAGCACAAGGACAGGCTGTTCA
Source organism: Noviherbaspirillum sp. (assembly GCF_035654295.1). Lineage (GTDB taxonomy): Bacteria > Pseudomonadota > Gammaproteobacteria > Burkholderiales > Burkholderiaceae_D > Noviherbaspirillum. The sequence goes on from NZ_DASRXF010000129.1 coordinate 32,312, forward strand.
AACTTTCCAGATCAAATGCATAACGCGCCAGGAAGGCACGCAGCTTGACGTGGTGAAGGTCCTTGTCCTGGGGGTAGATATGCCAGATGAAGGGCCGGCGCGCCCATTGCGCGCGCACGAACGAATCCTCCCCGCGCACGAAATTGAGGTCGCATGCCCACAGCAGCCGGTCGTAGTCGGGCTGGGCGACAAAGGGCAGCACACGCACGGTCAGTGCGCCGCGCGTGCGCACGGCGCCCGGCTTTGCCGCCTCGCCCAGGAAGGCCTGCACCTGCTCGGGAGCCACGCCCTCGGGCACCAGGCAGGTGACCGGGGAATCGCCGCCTTGCCACGCTTCGAACAGTCCGGATACGGGTGCATGCGGATAGCAGAACAGGGACACTTTGAGCGCCGCCATTTCGCCCGCCGTCACGCCCAGTTGCGCCAGGAAGGATGCGACCTCCGCCGGGTCCGACTGGAAGCGCTCGCGCTCGACATCCAGCGCGGATTCGCGGAGCAGGCCTCCGGTCTTGCTCGTGAAACCGGGGAAGAAGAAATACTTCGTCAGCGGCAGGCGAGGATGCGGCGATGGCAAGGTATGGCAACCCTCGACCCACTCCTCGGCGCTCAAGCCTTCCAGGTTGAACCAGACAGGCTGGGGACGGCGCTCCGCCATGGCGGCGATGTACCCGGGCGGAATATCGACGCCGAAAAACTCGATCACGATGTCCGCGACTTCGTCCGCCGCGAACGCCCCTTCCTGGTCGCGCCAGTGGCGCACCGCCACGCCGGCAATCTGCTGCAGTTCGAGGTCGGTCCCGACTTCGGGACAAATACGGTGGAAGCTGCGCAGGTCGTCCACCCACAAGGTGACCGCGATGCCATGCTCGTGCTGCAGCTGCCTGGCGAGGCGCCAGCAGATGCCGATGTCGCCGAAGTTGTCGACGACCTTGCAGAACAGAGCCAGGGATGAAGGACGTGCCATGAGGT
>NZ_DASRXF010000130.1:0-9706 GCF_035654295.1 Noviherbaspirillum sp.
TGATGCGGTCGCCGGCGAGGTTCAGTTTTTGCGCGCGGTCGTCGCGCATGCGCCAGTTGCCGCGCGCATCCAGCGCGAGCCAGCCGTAACAGTGGGGCACGTTCGGCCACTTCGCCATTGCCTGTTTGACGATCTCGTCCATGATCAGCGCGTTGCATCCTCGAGAAAACCAATGATACGCCTCGGCAGCCAGTCGATCCGGCCGGGCAGTCCGCCGATGGCGAAACCCACGTGGCCGCCGTGCTCGGGGTAGTCGAGCGTGACATGCTTAGAGGCCGACTGCGGCAAATGGTGCGCGGGCAGGAAAGGATCGTTCTTTGCGTTCAGCACCAGCGTGGGGACGACGATGTCCGTCAGCACGTGTTTTGCGCTCGCGCGGTGCCAGTAATCGTCGGTGTTGCGGTAACCGTGCAAAGGTGCGGTGACCACGTTGTCGAACTCGTACAGGTTGCGCGCGCCGAGCATCGTCTCCCGGTCGAACAGGCCGGGGAACTGGCTAAGTTTATTCAGGCACTTCGGCTTGAGCGTTTGCAGGAACAGGCGCGTGTACACCATGTTGAAGCCGCGCGACAGGGCGGCACCGCCGCCGGCCAGGTCGAGCGGCGCGGAGACCGCGCAGGCGGCGTCGACGATCTCCGCCTGGTGCTGCGATTCCCCCAGCCAGCGCAGCAGGGCATTGCCGCCCAGCGATACCCCGGCGGCGTAGAACTTCGCCGATGGTTCCCGCATTCTCCACTCGGCCATGAGGCGCCGGACGATCCAGTCCACCTCCTGCGCGTCGCCCGAGTGATAGAAGCGCGGCGCGTGGTTCAATTCGCCGGAGCATCCGCGGAAGTGGGGGACTGCCCCCGACCAGCCGAGCGCAGAGATGTGCGCCATCAGCGCGCGTGCGTAGTGGCTGCCGGACGAGCCTTCGAGGCCATGGAACAGGACGATGAACGGGCGGCCGGGCATGCCGTCGACAAAGTCGATATCGATGAAATCCTCATCCGGCGTGCGCCACCGCTCGCGGCGGTAGCAGACCTGCGGCCTCGTAATGCAGGTCGCCGGAAAAATCGTTTGCAGATGCCCTCCGGGCAGCCAGGATGGTGCAGCGTACTTCATGCCTGATCAGTGCAGTAGCGCGGCGACCGAGGTGGATGCCGGCGCCTCGCCCGGGACGACAGAGGCATGGTGGGTAGCGATGCGCCAGCCCTGGGCCGTCTTCATGTACACATTGGTGGCGAGGATATGGATGTCCGGTTGCCGCGAGGTGGTGCGATGCACTTCTTCGATGATGTTGTGGATCGAGGTCATCATGTTCTGCGTCACATGCAACTGCACCGGACGGATCTGCACGCCGCCCTGTTCGAAAATCTGTTCCCAGGCTGCACGGATCGACGCGTGGCCGACAAGCCGGGGCGCGCCGGGATGAATGCAGACAACATCCTCTTCGTCGGCCCACAAGGACATCACCGCATCAACATCGGCGCGGCTGATTGCTTCGTAGAATGCGGCTTCTGTTTCTTCGGGGGTTTCGAAAATCTTGTTTAGTTTGGGCATGGTTTACCGGCGCTCCTTTCCATGCAGAACAATTGTCCTGCGCTTCGTCTTTTCGTCGCCTCGGGGGAAGGAGACAGTATAGAACAATGTCATCGGCCGGAAAGCCGACGGCCCGGTTCATTGCTGAAACCGGGCCGCCGCCGGGGATTCCTGGGATGCCGTGCTCGGGTCAGTGGCCCTTCAGCACCGTGCCCGGCTTGAGCTTGTACACCGTGCCGCAGTACGGGCACTTGCCTTCGCCGTGATGGTCGACCGGAATGTAGACGCGCGGATGCGTCGACCAGATCGGCATCTGCGGATTGGGGCAGTATGCGGGCAGGTCCTTGCCGTCGAGCTCGACGTAACTCATGGCTTGCTTGGTTTGGTTCATGGCGTTTTCCGAAAGTGTGATTAAACCAGTGTGAGCCAGTGCTGGTACTGCGGCGCCTTGCCTGCGACCACGTCGAAGAACAGCGTCTGCAGCTTCTCGGTGATCGGGCCGCGCTTGCCTTCACCGATCTGGCGGTTGTCGAGTTCGCGGATCGGCGTGATTTCAGCCGCCGTGCCGGTGAAGAAGGCTTCGTCGCAGCAGTACACTTCGTCGCGCGTGATGCGCTTTTCGACGACCGGAATGCCGAGGTCGCGCGCCATCGTCAGCACCGCGTCGCGGGTGATGCCGTCGAGGCAGGAGGCGAGGTCGGGCGTATAGATCGTACCGTTCTTGATGACGAAGACGTTCTCGCCCGAACCTTCGGACACATAGCCTTCGGTGTCGAGCAGCAGCGCCTCGTCGTAGCCGTCCGCCAGCGCTTCCTGGTTGGCGAGGATGGAATTGATGTAGTAGCCGCAGGCCTTGGCGCGCACCAGCGACACGTTCACATGGTGGCGGGTGAAGGACGAGGTCTTGACGCGGATGCCTTTGGCCAGGCCGTCTTCGCCGAGATAGGCGCCCCACGGCCACGCCGCGACGGCGACGTGAATGGTGTTGCCCTTGGCGGAGATGCCGAGCTTCTCGGAGCCGATCCAGACCAGCGGGCGGAGGTAGCAGGACTCGAGCTTGTTTTCCCGCACCACGGTGCGCTGCGCTTCCATCAGCGTCTCGAGATCGAAGGGGATCTTCATCTGGAAGATCTTGGCCGAGTTGAACAGACGCTGGGTGTGTTCCTTCAGACGGAAGATCGCCGTGCCCTTGTCGGTCTTGTATGCCCGCACGCCTTCGAAGACGCCCATGCCGTAGTGCAGGGTGTGCGTGAGCACGTGGACGGTTGCGTCGCGCCAGTCAATCAGTTCGCCATCTTTCCAGATCTTTCCGTCGCGGTCGGCCATGGACATGTTGAGCTCTCCAAAAACGTTGCAAAAGTTCGATTTTAGCGCACTCCAACGGGGGTGAAAATTCATCTGTAGAATGCGGGATTGGCATTCTTGCCTCTGTCTTGACGGCGCACGCGAACAGTTTGCGTGGCGCCGTTATCAATTGAACACGTCCGTGCCACAAGCACGGTACGGTTCCGATCCGGATATATGAGCAATACACAAGCAAGCACGGCGCACGAGACCGCGGTCGATCTCGAAAAGCGCGCCTATCGCGAAGGCATGAAGGCCGGCGCGCCGACCATGCCGGGCATCTTTGCCTGGGGCATGGTGACCGGGATGGCGATGGTCAAGAGCGGCCTGACCATCTGGCAGGCACTGGGAATGAGCTTCCTGGTGTTCGCCGGTTCGGCGCAGCTGGCCTCGCTCCCGCTGATGGCCGCCGACGCCCCTGTCTGGGTGGTCTTCCTGACGGCGCTGGTCGTCAACCTCCGCTTCGTCATCTTTGCCGCGGCCATCGCGCCGCACTTTGCGCACCTGCCCTGGTACAAGCGCATGTGGCACGGCTATTTCAACGCCGACATCACGATGGCGCTGTTTCCGCGCCGCTTCCCCGATTCGACCGTGCACAAGACCGAAGGCAAGGTCGGCTTTTTCAACGGGATCTGCTATTCCAACTGGTGGGCGTGGCAGGGCGGTTCGGTGATCGGCATTCTGCTGGCCAGCCAGATTCCCGAGAGCTGGGGCATCGGTTTCGCCGGCACACTTGCCCTCTTGGCAATTACCATTCCGCTCACCGTCAATTCGGCGGCGCTGGTCGGCGTCGTGGTCGCAAGCGTCGTGGCGATAGCCGCAGCCTCGCTGCCTTACCGCCTCGGCTTGCTGCTTGCGGTGATCGTGGGCATGACGGCCGCGATGGCGGTCGATACCTACCTGGACAAAAAGGAAAAGGCATGAGCGCCCTCGAAACCTGGCTGACGATCATCCTGCTGACGGTCGCCACGATCCTGACCCGGAGTTCCTTCTTCCTGCTCGGACATGCCGTAAAGCTGCCGCCCAAGGTCCAGCACGCGCTGCGCTATGCACCGGCCGCTGCGCTGGCCGCCATCGTGGCGCCGGACCTGGCCCTCGTCGATGGCGCGCTGCAGCTGAGCTGGACGAACCCGAAGCTGCTGGCGGGGGTTGGCGCCGCCGCCTTTTTCCTGACGACCCGCCATCTTCTTGGAACCATCATTGTGGGCATGGCTCTGTATAGTTTGCTGCGAGTCATGCTATAGCCCGAAAACGGTTTTTCGGCGGAGTGCGGTGCGGTAAAATAGCCGTTTTCCCAACCTTTCCACTTTTTCAATCCCTCATTCCCGTCTGGCAGCCATGCAATTCAATCGTCTGAGCGACCTCATCGCAAGCAACCAACTCCAGGGCAAACGCGTATTCATCCGCGCCGACCTCAACGTACCGCAGGACGACGCAGGCAACATCACCGAAGACACCCGCATCCGCGCCTCCGTGCCGGCTATCCAGCAGGCGATGGACGCAGGCGCCGCCGTGATGGTGACCTCCCACCTTGGCCGTCCGACCGAAGGCGAGTTCAAGCCGGAAGATTCGCTGGCGCCGATCGCCAAGCGCCTGTCGGAACTGCTCGGCAAGCCGGTGACGCTGAAGCAGAACTGGGTGGATGGCGTCGACGTCGCGCCCGGCCAGGTCGTATTGCTGGAGAACTGCCGCGTCAACAAGGGCGAGAAGAAGAACAGCGACGAACTCGCGCAGAAGATGGCCAGGCTGTGCGACGTGTATGTCAACGATGCCTTCGGCACCGCGCACCGCGCCGAAGCCACGACCCACGGCATCGCCAAGTTTGCCCCGGTCGCCTGCGCCGGCCCGCTGCTGGCCGCCGAACTGGATGCGCTGGGCAAGGCGCTCGGCGAACCTGCGCGTCCGCTGGCCGCCATCGTCGCCGGCTCCAAGGTCTCCACCAAGCTGACCATCCTCAAGTCGCTGGCCGAGAAGGTCGACAACCTGATCGTCGGCGGCGGCATCGCCAATACTTTCATGCTGGCTGCCGGCCTCAGGATCGGCAAGTCGCTGGCAGAGGCCGACCTGGTCGACGAGGCGAAAGCCATCATCGACATGATGGCCAAGCGCGGCGCCTCCGTGCCGATCCCGGTGGATGTGGTGTGCGCGAAAGAGTTTTCTGCTACGGCAGCGGCGACCGTCAAGGACGTCAAGGATGTCGCCGATGACGACATGATCCTCGACATCGGCCCGAAGACGTCCGCACAGCTGGCGCAACAGATTGCGCAGGCCGGCACCATCGTCTGGAACGGTCCGGTCGGCGTGTTCGAGTTCGACCAGTTCGGCGAAGGCACGAAGACGCTGGCGATGGCGATCGCCGGTTCCAAGGCATTCTCGATCGCGGGCGGCGGCGATACCCTGGCGGCGATCGCCAAGTACAACATCGCAGAGAAGGTCGGATATATCTCGACCGGCGGCGGCGCCTTCCTCGAATTCCTCGAGGGCAAGACCCTGCCCGCAGTCGATATTCTGCAGCAGCGCGCGAAGTAAAGACGCGGGGCGGCACACCGTAGCGCCGCCTCATCTCGTTCGCTGACTGCCAAGGTTTTCACATGATAAGAGCCACAAAAATCGTTGCCACCGTCGGTCCCGCCTCGAGCGACCCGGAGGTCCTGACGCGGATGATCAAGGCCGGCGTGAATGTGGTCCGGCTGAATTTCTCGCACGGCAAGGCGCAGGACCATATCGACCGCGCGGCACTGGTGCGCAAGGCTGCCGCCGAGTGCGGACGCGAGGTCGCCATCATGGCCGACCTGCAAGGGCCGAAGATCCGCATCGGCAAGTTCGAGCACGGCAAGATCTTCCTCGAGAACGGCAGCAAGTTCGTGCTCGACGCTGACTGTGAACTCGGCAATCAGGCGCAGGTCGGTCTCGATTACAAGGAATTGCCGCGCGATATCAAGCCGGCCGACGTGCTGCTGCTGAACGACGGCCTGATCGTGCTGGTGGTCGACCGGGTTGTCGGCAGCGCGATCCACACCACGGTCAAGATCGGCGGCGAACTGTCGAACAACAAGGGCATCAACCGCCTAGGCGGAGGCCTCTCGGCGCCGGCGCTGACGGCCAAGGACATGGAAGACATCAAGACCGCCATGAGCTTCCAGGCGGATTACATTGCCGTGTCCTTCCCCAAGAGCGCCACCGACATGATCATGGCGCGGCAGCTGGCCAATATCGCCGGCGAATCGACGCGCCACAAGCCGCAGATGATCGCCAAGATCGAACGGGCCGAGGCGATTCCCGCGCTGCAGGAAATCCTCGATGCTTCCGACGGCATCATGGTGGCGCGCGGCGACCTCGCAGTCGAGGTCGGCAACGCCGCGGTGCCCGCGCTGCAGAAGCGCATGATCAAGATGGCGCGCGCCTCCAACAAGCTGACCATCACCGCGACCCAGATGATGGAGTCGATGATCGTCAACGCGGTACCGACGCGCGCCGAAGTGAGCGACGTCGCCAACGCCGTGCTGGACGGTACCGACGCGGTGATGACCTCGGCCGAGACCGCGTCCGGCAAGTATCCGGTCGAGACGGTCGAAACGATGGCCGCGATCTGCCTGGAAGCCGAGAAGTCCGACGTGATCAAGCTGGACGCGGACTTCCTCAACGCGACCTTCACGCGCATCGATCAGTCGATCGCTTACGGCGCGCTGTTCACCGCCTATCACCTGCGCGTGAAAGCGATCGCCGCGCTGACCGAGTCCGGCTCGACGGCGCTCTGGATGAGCCGCCACAACATCGACATTCCCATCTTCGCGCTCACGCCCGTGCTCGGCACGCAGCGCAAGGCATCCCTGTACCGCAACGTCACGACCTTTGAGCTCGCGCATTCCTATGATCGCGAAGCTGTGCTGAAAGCCGCGCAGGATTTGCTCCTGGCCAAAGGAGTGGTGCAGAAAGGTGACATGATTGTCGTCACCTGGGGCGAACCGATGGGTCAGGTCGGCGGCACCAACGCCCTGAAGATCATGAAGATCGGCGAATACTAATTTCATTGTTTTTGGAGAACCACCATGCCTCTCGTATCCATGCGTCAACTGCTCGACCACGCCGCTGAAAACGGTTACGGTCTGCCCGCATTCAACGTCAACAACCTGGAACAGGTCACCGCGATCATGCAGGCCGCCGACGAAGTCAATTCGCCGGTGATCATGCAAGCCTCGGCCGGCGCCCGCAAATACGCCGGCGAAGCCTTCCTGCGCCACCTGATCGAAGCCGCGGTCGAAGCCTATCCGCACATCCCGGTCGTCATGCACCAGGACCACGGCCAGTCGCCGGCTGTCTGCATGGCCGCGATCCGCTCCGGTTTCACCTCGGTGATGATGGACGGCTCGCTGATGGAAGACGGCAAGTCGGTCGCCAGCTATGAGTACAACATCGAAGTCTCGCGCAAGGTGGTCGAGTTCTCGCACGCCATCGGCGTCACCGTCGAGGCTGAACTGGGCGTGCTCGGTTCGCTCGAGACCATGAAGGGCGACAAGGAAGACGGCCACGGCGCGGAAGGCACGATGACCCGCGAACAGCTGCTCACCGACGTCAACCAGGCTGCCGACTTCGTCAAGCAGACCCATTGCGACGCGCTCGCCATCGCCATCGGCACCTCCCACGGCGCCTACAAGTTCTCGCGCAAGCCGACCGGTGACATCCTGGCAATCCAGCGCATCAAGGAAATCCACGCCCGCATCCCGAACACCCACCTCGTGATGCACGGTTCTTCTTCCGTGCCTCAGGAACTGCTGGCCGAGATCCGCCAGTTCGGCGGCGACATGAAGGAAACCTACGGCGTGCCGGTCGAGGAAATCCAGGAAGGCATCAAGCACGGCGTGCGCAAGATCAACATCGACACCGACATCCGCCTGGCGATGACGGCCGCGATCCGCCGCTTCTTCGCCGAGAACCCGTCCAAGTTCGATCCGCGCGAATACCTGAAGCCGGCACGCGAAGCCGCGAAGCAGATCTGCAAGTCGCGCTTCCTCGCTTTCGGCTGCGAAGGCCAGGCCGGCAAGATCAAGCCGCTGACCCTCGAAAAGATGGCCGAGAAGTACAAGAAGGGTGAACTCGCCCAGATCGTGCAGTAAAATTCAGCATCGGAAACAAACAACCGGCGGCGTGTTCGGCACCCGCCGGTTTAGCTTTTTTGGAAACCCCCATGAACAGCCTTTACCAGTCCACCATCAAGTCCCTTCCGCTGCTCGGCCGCGGCAAAGTGCGCGACAACTATGCCGTCGGTGACGACAAGATCCTCATCGTGACCACCGACCGCCTCTCCGCGTTCGACGTGGTGATGAACGAACCGATCCCCGGCAAGGGCAAGGTGCTGAACCAGATGTCCGATTTCTGGTTCAGCAAACTGGGCGACATCGTTCCCAACCACCTGACCGGCATTGCACCGGAATCCGTGGTGGCGGCGGACGAGGTGGAGCAGGTGCGCGGCCGCGCCGTGGTTGCCAAGCGACTCAAGCCGATCCTCGTCGAGGCGGTGGTGCGCGGCTACATCATCGGCTCCGGCTGGAAGGATTACCAGGCGACCGGCGCACTGTGCGGCATCGAACTGCCGAAGGACCTGCGCCAGGCTGACAAGCTGGCAACGCCGATCTTCACCCCTGCCGCAAAGGCCGACATGGGCGAGCATGACGAAAACATCAGCTTTGCCGAGATGGAGAACCGCATCGGCAAGGAACTGGCGGCGAAGATGCGCGACGTGAGCATCCGGCTGTACCAAGCCGCGGCGGATTATGCGGCGACCAAGGGCATCATCATTGCCGACACCAAGTTCGAATTCGGCCTCGATGAGAACGGCATCATGCACCTGATGGACGAAGTGCTGACCGCCGATTCGTCGCGCTTCTGGCCGGCGGATTCCTACGCGCCGGGCATGTCGCCGCCGTCCTTCGACAAGCAGTTCGTGCGCGACTATCTGGAGACGCTGAAGGACTGGAACAAGACTGCACCCGCGCCGGCACTGCCCGCCGACGTCATCGAAAAGACCGGCGCCAAGTATCGTGAAGCACTCGAGCGCCTGACCGGCGAAAAACTGAAGGACTGACATGAGCGTGCAATCGGAAAAGCCGCTGGTGGGCGTGATCATGGGCTCTTCGTCCGACTGGGACGTGATGCAGCACGCGGTCGCCATGCTGAAGGATTTCGGCATTGCATACGAAGCGCGGGTAGTGTCCGCCCATCGCATGCCGGACGAAATGTTCCGCTACGCCGAGACGGCACGCGAGCGCGGACTGCGCGCGATCATCGCCGGGGCCGGCGGTGCGGCCCACCTGCCGGGCATGGTGGCGGCAAAGACCATCGTGCCGGTGCTGGGCGTGCCTGTCCCCTCCAAATACCTGCGCGGCGAAGATTCGCTGCTGTCCATCGTGCAGATGCCCAAGGGCGTTCCGGTATCGACCTTCGCCATCGGCGAGGCGGGTGCCGCCAACGCCGCACTGACCGCGGTGGCCATCCTCGCCACGACTGACGACAACCTGGCTGCAAGGCTGCAGGAATTCCGTGCCAAGCAGACCCAGGCGGCCTTTGCAATGACACTGCCGGCATGAGCGACAAGTACCAAGCCTTCATTCCCACTGCAACGCCCGCCACCTGGCTGGGCGTGATGGGCGGCGGCCAGCTGGGCCGCATGTTCGTGCACGCCGCGCAGATGATGGGGTTCAAGGTCGCCGTGCTCGAGCCGGCGCGCGACTGCCCCGCCGGCCACGCGGCCGACCATCTGATCTGCGCGAAATACGATGACGAGGCCGCGCTCGCCGAGCTGGTGCAGCAGTGCGCGGCCGTCACCACCGAATTCGAGAACGTG
>NZ_DASRXF010000131.1:0-5286 GCF_035654295.1 Noviherbaspirillum sp.
GCGCTGTCTGCTCTCATGGTCCGGCCTCGCAATTCAAGATTGACGCAACTTGTGCCCCGCCTTGTGTTCTCAAGCATAAACAGAGACGGAGGTTCATCATGGCAAGAATCCAGCAATCGATCGATATCGGCATGCCGGTACATATGGTCTACAACCAGCTTACGCAGTTCGAGGAATACCCGCGCTTCATGCAGGACGTGGAGACGGTGCACCAGCTCGACGACACCCACCTGCACTGGTCGGCGAAGATGTCTTACCAGCCGCTGGAGTGGGACTCGGAAATCGTCGAACAGATTCCCGACCGCTGCATCGCATGGCGCAATGACGGCGGGCCCATGCAGTCGGGCAAGGTCGAACTGCAGCCCATGGGCGACGATGGCGCACGCCTCACGATGACGGTGGAGTGCGACCCGGCACTGGTGCCCGCCGAACGCAGCGGCAATCCGGAAGAGATGGTGGCGCTGCGCCTGGAAGACGATCTGGCGCGCTTCAAGCAGTTCATCGAGGAGCGCGGTGCGGAAACCGGCGCGTGGCGCGGCGAGGTGCATGGCGGGCAATCGACCGGCGAGAGCGCCGGCAAGACTGTCGGACGCACGGCCGCCGAGCAGCGCGACAGCGCGCAGAGCGACCAGACCATGCAATCGGCGGCATCGCTGTCCCAGTCTTCGGACGACGACGCGGAGGATGGCCGCTACTCGGTGGCGGAAGAGCAGAACTTCGACCAGCAGTCGGACCAGGCGCGCCGTGTCGGACAGATGCCGCTGGACTTCGCTGCGCCAGGGACAGGCGAGACCGACCCGGCTGAGGCCATGTCGAAGGCGGCGGAGCCGGACGAGCAGAGCAAACTCAAGCAGTCGATCGAGCGCTCTGTCCCGCCGTCCGAATAGGGCCGCCCCGCGCATGCGGCCCGCAGCTTAGAATGCATGTTTTTCCCATGCCTGCGCGCCCATGATCATTGCCACCCATTCCGGAAAATTCCACGCCGACGATGTCTGGGCGGTGACCGTGCTGGACATCGTTTTCCCCGGCTGCACGCTGGTGCGCACGCGCGATCCCGAGCAGGTGCGCGCCGCCGATTTCGCAGTCGATGTCGGCGGCATCTGGGATCCGTCGGCGGGGCGCTTCGATCACCATCAGAAGGGCTTTGCCGGCACGCGCCAGTCGGGCGTGCTGTATGCGAGCGCGGGGCTGGTGTGGCGCACGCACGGCGCGCGCTGCGTGAGCCTGCTGGCGCAGCGCCACACCGGCCATGTGCCGGATGACGCCGATGCGCAGCAGATCGCCTGGGCCATCGACGCCGATCTCGTGCAATACCTCGACATGTCTGACAACGGCGCCGCGCGTAATGCGCCCGGCGGTTACGGCTTGTCGGCGATCGTCTCCGGTTTCAATCCCGGCTGGCTGGATGAGCAGCAGGCGGGCAGCGCCGAGGCCGCTGAGGCGATGCGGCTGCAGCAGTTCCGCCGCGCGATGACGCTGGTCGCGGATGTGCTCGTCAACCAGGTGAAATACCGCGTCGGCACGCTGCTGGCACTCGACAAGGTGCGCAAGGCGCGGGTGCTGGAGGAGGGCCGCCTGCTCTATCTCGACAATGCCGCGCTGCCCTGGACGGCGATCGTGCGCAACGAGATGCCGAAGGTGCTGTTCGTCCTCAGCTACGGCATGGCGGACGATCGCTACATGCTGCACACGGTGCCCGCCAACCCGGACACCTTCGCGTCGCGCGCGGACCTGCCGGCGGCATGGGCGGGCCTGCAGGGCGAGGATCTGGCGGCGGTCACCGGCGTGGAAGATGCGGTCTTCTGCCACAACAACCTGTTCATCGCGGCGGCGCGCTCCTATGAGGGCGCTCTGGCGATGGCGCGGCAGGCGCTGGCCAGCGTTCAGCGGTAGACGCGCGGCTTGTGGCGCAAGGGATCGAGCAGGGACGACAGGCCGTTGTGATCCAGCTCCTGCATCAAGGCGAGCAGGCGGCCGGTTTCGCCCGGCGGGAAGCCTTCGCGCGCAAACCAGTTCAGGTAGTGGCCCGGCAGGTCGGCGATCAGCCTCCCCTTGTATTTACCGAAGGGCATTTCGCGCGTCACGAGCAGTTCGAGCAGCGCCGGGTCGATCGGGGAGTTCACTGCTGTTCCAGGTTGTTGGCCGTGTTTTCTTCCTCGGGCACCGAGGAATCGTCCAAATAACGCTCCACGAGGGCGAAGAAGCGTTCGTAGAACAGTTTGTTGTCGATGGTCTCGCTGGCGACCTTCACCAGCGATTCGTCGCTCATGCCGAAGGGGACCGATACCGATCCCAGCGCGGGCACGCCGAGGCTGGCGGAGTTGCTGCTCTTCTTCAGCGAATAGCGGTCGCGCACGGCGTTGGCAAAGGCGGTGGTGCTGTTGCTGCCTTTGCTGTCGGGCGCGCACACGACATGGAATTCCATCTGCACATGCACATCGGCACCGGGCTGGAAGTTCTTGCGTCCGCGTACCAGCGACGGGCTCGCCTCGTGGATCACATAGCCCTGGCTCAGCAGCGCGCGCCGCGCCGCCTCGCAGGTCGCCCTGTCCGTGCCCGGAAAGCTGTGGGCGTGGATATCCGTGGAAGCGAAATCTTCCTGGATCGAGACGGTCTGGTTGCTCACCGTGGTCGCGCATGCGGCAAGACCGGCGGCGGCGAAAAGCATCGCGAGCGTGTTGAGCGGGCGCTGCATCGGCATGTATGACACCTCCTGGGCAAGTGTGTAATCTTAAGCAGGAAAGGTTTTTTTGTCGCGTAGCAGAAAGGCTGACATGACGGAACATCATTACAAGGACCGCAAGATCGAAGTGCACACCGAACAGGTCGGTTCGCGCTGGGACTGGTGGTTCGTGCTGGACGACCGGCCGCCGCGCCACAACGCCGAGCAGTACGCGCCGACCGAAAGCGCGGCGCTGGCGGACGCACTGGAAGCAGCCCGGCGGCTGATCGACAAGGCGTAAAAAAGCCCCGCGAGCCGAAGCCGGCGGGGCCAATCCTTCCTTAGGAGGGAGGAGGAGACAACGAGGGGCCTTACACTGCGCTGAAGTCCTTGGCAGGCTTCAGGCCGCGCAAGACCGCGTATCCGTGGCGCCGCGTGACACGGCGCGATGCGTCGGCGATATCGCCGAATGCCAGGCCGGGATCGCGCGCTTGCATGCGCGCCGGCGCCGAGATCGCCGCTGCCAGCCTCTGCAGTGCCGGACCGGTCAGGTAAGCAACCGGGAAGGCGATCGGCCAGGCGGTCAGCCAGCTTTCCATCCAGCGGCCGAGAAAACCGTCTGCCACCGCACCCGAGGTCGCGTGCATCACCGCAGTGACGACCAGGGTCATCAGCCCGCTGAACAGCAGGGCGGGCAGCATCGATGCCAGGCTGCGCGAACGGCGCAGTCGCAGCACGGCCTGGGCGAACGCACCCTCCGCCGGCTGACGGTACGCAGAAGCACGGGATGGCAGGTTCGGGTGCGCGACGATGGACATGTTTGGCTCTCGATGCCGGATTTAGTTCAAGCTTATTGGCGCGATGCGATGGAGCGAAGTTCGTTCGCCAGGCTGGGCTCGACGCGGTCGAGATCGCGCGCCATGCGGTTGAGCATGAGCACGCTTTGCATCATGCTGCGCTGGGAACGCTCTTCGAGTGACTTGCGCGGCTTGACGACCAGCAGGGCGGCACGCAGCATGCCGACCAGCAGGGGCTTGAACACCACCATCAGGGCGGCGAGGACGCCGAGGCCCAGCAGCGGACGGGCAACCGCCATGGCGTTGGCAGCGAAGGCTTCAGCAGGGAATGCAAGAGAAAGTACCGACATGATGTTTGCTCCTACGCAAAACTTTTACGACGAAATAGTGCTTTGTTGCATCGCAGTATAGGCATCCGCCAGTTATATAACCAATTTCCTTTAGGCATATCAGCTATAATCCCTGTGAATACCACCAATCAATTTTCTTTTTATTAATCAACGCACTAGGGCAACACCATGAGCTTTCTCACCCTCGATCTGAACCTGCTGCGGGTCTTTGACGCGGTGATGACGGAACAGAATCTCACGCGTGCCGCGAACCGCCTGGCGATGACCCAGCCAGCCGTTTCCAACGCCCTGCGGCGTCTGCGGGATTCGCTCGGCGACGAACTGCTGATCCGCACCGCGCACGGCGTCAAGCCGACGCCGCGCGCGGAAAACTTGTGGCCGGCGGTGCGCCAGGCCTTGTCGGCGCTGGAAGAAGCGATCACGCCGGAGCAGAACTTCGATATCGCCAACGCCCACAACACCTTCCGCCTGGCGATGGCGGACGCCACCGCCGCCCTGTGGCTGCCGGCTCTCGTACGCTCGATCGAGCGCGAGGCGCCCAAGCTCACGATCCGCATGGTGCCGCTGACGACACGCGAACCGCGCCCGATGCTGCTGCGCGGCGACATCGACCTTGCGGTCGGCTTCTTCCCCGGCGTCACCGCGCAGCTCGCGGGCGGGCAAGGCACCTCGGTCTCGCCGATCCGGCACGAGCAGCTGTATTCCGGCCGCTATGTGTGCGTGATGCGCAAGGACCATCCGCTGGCCAACGAGGAACTGACGGTGGACAGCTACTGCTCGGCCAACCATTTGCTGGTCAGCTTCTCGGGCCGCGCGCATGGCCTGGTCGACGAGGCGCTGGCCAAGATGGGCCGTGAGCGGCGCATCCTGCTGACGGTGAACCAGTTCTTCACCGCCGGCCGCGTGGTGGCAACCTCGGACCTCATCACGGTGCTGCCACGGCACCTGATCGCCTCGACCGGCATCACCGGTGCGCTGGTCACGAAAGAACTGCCCTTTGATCTGCCGAATGTGCACGTGGACATGCTGTGGCATGAGCGGGATACGCGCAGCCCGGCGCACAAGTGGCTCAGGGGGCATCTGAGCGGGACGACGAGCGAGACGTTTGCGAAGACGGGGATTATGCGGTGAGGGGCGTCTTGCCCCGCGCTCCATTTCAGGAGCGAGTTTGAAAGCGTTCTTTCCGCTTATGAAGCTTGAACATTGAGTGGACGGATCCGGCCCTTGATCTCGGGAAGCAGCTCCTGCTCCGCCACCCGAACGTCATACTCCGCTTGCAGATTCAGCCAGAAGCGCGGCTCCATGCCGAAGTACACGCCGAGGCGCATCGCTGTGTCGACGGTAATCGGGCGCTTGCCGTTCACGATTTCGCTGATGCGCGAGGTGGGCACGTCGATATCGGATGCTACCCGCGCATTGGTCAAGCCCATCGGCTTGATGAATTCCTCCACCAGAATCTCGCCGGGGTGGATCTCAT
>NZ_DASRXF010000132.1:0-6141 GCF_035654295.1 Noviherbaspirillum sp.
ACGGAGCTCTGCAGCTCGGCCTTGTTGATGCCGGCACCCATCGTGGCATTGCCTTGCGGGTCGAGGTCGACCAGCAGCACGCGCTGATTGATTTTCGAGAGACCGGCTGCGAGGTTGACTGCCGTTGTCGTCTTGCCGACGCCGCCCTTCTGGTTGGCGACGCAGAATATCTTGGCCATGTTGTTTTAGTTTGTCGTGAGTTTGATGCCGAAGCCGATCAGGAACATCCCCGCCATTTTCGATGCGAATGCCGCGACGCGACGATTGCGCGCGAGGCGCTTTGCCGCAGCATTGCCGGCGATGACAAGCAGGCTGCCGTAGAACAGGGTGCAACAGGAAATCACCACGCCCATTGCGGCGAAAGTCAACGCGCCCTGGTGCGTCGCCGGGTCGATGAAGAGCGGGAAGAAGGCCATGTAGAACACGATGGCTTTCGGATTGATGAGGGTGACGAGGAAGCCGCGCCGGAAGTCGGCGGCATTCGAGAAAGGCACGACGGCCCCGCCCTCTTCACTCTTCGCAAACAAGAGGCGCAGGCCGAGGTAGGCAAGGTAGGCGGCGCCGAGGTATTGCAGGCCCTGGAACAGCAGCGGGTTCGCTTGCAGCAGCGCTGCGACGCCGAGTGCGGCGAGGAGCATCAGCACCACGTCGCCGAGCATCAGTCCGGCCAGCGATGCGAAGCCGCCGCGCAGACCGCGCTGGCCGGTGCAGGTGAGGACACAGAAGGTGCCGGGGCCGGGCAGCATGAGGAAGACCATCGTCGCCGCGATCAGCTGCCACACGTCGGTGATGCCAATGGAATGGAACAGCGCGTTCATGCCTGGTCTCCTGCTGCGATGAATACGAGATGGCGCTCGGCGTCGAGGCCGGGTACGGTCAGGGATTCTACCCTGTCGACTTTCCATCCGGCAGGAAGGCGCGCAATTTCTTCGCCCGGCATCACGCCCTTGAGCGCGATGAAATGCCCGCCCTCTTCCAGCAGGTGTCCGGACCAGGTGACGAAATCGTTGAGCTCGGCGAAGGCGCGCGAGGTAATGACGTCGAATTGCTGCGGCACCTTCAGCTGTTCCACGCGACTGGTGTAGACAGTGACATTGGCGAGGCCGAGTTCGGCTTTCACTTGCGTCAGGAAGGCTGTCTTCTTGTGCACGGTGTCGACCAGCGACACGCGCATGTCGGGACGGGCGATCGCGAGCACGATGCCGGGCAGTCCGCCGCCCGCGCCGACATCAAGGATATTTTTCGCGCCGGCGAACGCGGGAACGACCGCCAGCGAATCGAGCAGGTGGTGCGTGACCATCTGCCGCGGATCGCGCAGGGCGGTCAGGTTGTAGACCGCGTTCCACTTCGACAGCAGCGCGAGGTAATCCATCAGCTGTTCGAGCTGCCGGTCGTTCAGGTCGAGCTGTAGTGTGCGGACGCCTTGGGCCAGGGTGGTTAGTAACTGGTCGCGCGCAAATGCAGTCATCGTCCGGCAATCCTCACGCGGTAGCGTTCACGTTGGCGAAATCCTTGAAGCCGCCCTTCTTCAGGTGCACGAGCAGCAGCGAGATCGCGGCCGGCGTGACGCCGGAAATGCGGGACGCCTGTCCCAAGGTTTCTGGCCGGTGCTTGTTCAGCTTTTGCCGCACTTCGACCGACAGGCCGCGGACATCCATGTAATCGATGTCCGGAGGCAGCTTGAGGTTTTCGTAGTGGTCGTGGCGCTCCACTTCGCGTGCCTGGCGGTCGATGTAACCGGCGTACTTCACGGTGATTTCGACCTGCTCGGCCACGGTGCCGTCCGCCACGCCCGGGCCGGCGAGATCCTGTCCTTCATTGCCCTTGAGCGTCATCAGGCTTTCGTAGGTGACGTTCGGGCGGCGCAGCAAATCAGTGAGCGCATACTCTCGTTCAATCCCTTTACCGAGCACGCGTTCTGCTTCTGGCTGGGAAACGATACGGGGATTGACCCAGGTCGATTTCAGGCGCTCCAGTTCGCGTGCGACGGCTTCGCGCTTGCGCTCGAAGACTTCCCACTGTTCGTCGCCGACGCAACCGAGCTTGCGGCCGATGTCGGTCAGGCGCATGTCCGCATTGTCTTCGCGCAGGCTGAGACGGTATTCGGCACGGCTGGTGAACATGCGGTAAGGCTCTTGTACACCCTTGGTGATCAAGTCGTCCACGAGCACGCCGAGATACGCTTCGTCGCGGCGCGGTGTCCAGGTTTCCCGGCCCTGGGTCAGCAGTGCGGCATTGATGCCGGCAAGCATGCCCTGTGCGGCCGCTTCTTCGTAGCCCGTCGTGCCGTTGATCTGGCCTGCAAAGAACAAGCCCTGGATCGCCTTGGTCTCCAGCGAAGACTTCAATCCGCGCGGGTCGAAGTAATCGTATTCGATGGCGTAGCCGGGTCGCAGGATGTGCGCGTTCTCCAGGCCGCGCATCGAATGCACGAGCTCGAGCTGTACGTCGAAAGGCAGGCTGGTGGAGATGCCGTTTGGATAGAACTCGTTGGTGGTGAGACCTTCTGGCTCCAGGAAAATCTGGTGCGAATTCTTGTCGGCAAAACGATGGATCTTGTCTTCGATTGACGGGCAATAGCGCGGCCCGACACCTTCGATGACACCGGTGTACATCGGGCTGCGGTCGAGGCCGCCGCGGATGATGTCGTGGGTGCGCTCGTTGGTGTGGGTGATCCAGCACGGCAGCTGCTTCGGATGCATGGCGGCCGAGCCCATCACCGAGAAAACCGGGATCGGATCGAGGTCGCCGGGCTGTTCTTCCATGACCGAGAAATCGATGGAGCGGCCATCGATGCGCGGCGGTGTGCCGGTCTTCAGGCGGCCTTGCGGCAGCTTCAATTCCTTGAGGCGCGACGACAGCGATACTGCCGGGGGATCACCTGCCCTGCCGGCCGCGTAATTGTTGAGGCCGACGTGAATCTTGCCGTCGAGGAAGGTGCCGGCGGTGAGCACGACTGCGCGGCTGCGGAAGCGGATGCCGACCTGGGTTACCGCACCGACCACGCGGTCGCCTTCCACCATCAGGTCATCCACGGCCTGCTGGAAGAGCCACAGGTTGGGCTGGTTTTCCAGACGGTGGCGGATGGCGGCCTTGTACAGGATGCGATCGGCTTGGGCGCGTGTAGCGCGCACCGCCGGGCCTTTCGAGGAATTCAGGATGCGGAACTGGATGCCGCCTTCGTCAGTGGCAATGGCCATGGCGCCGCCCATGGCATCCACTTCCTTGACCAAATGCCCCTTGCCGATGCCGCCGATTGACGGATTGCAAGACATCTGGCCGAGGGTCTCGATGTTATGGGTCAGCAGCAGGGTCTTCTGCCCCATGCGGGCGGAAGCTAGTGCAGCTTCGGTGCCGGCATGGCCGCCGCCGACAACGATGACGTCGAATTCAGTAGGAAAAAGCATAGTTCGCCTCGGGGAGACGGGTAAGGAAGTGGGCGGCGGACAAGGTGCCGGAGGCGAGATTATAAAGTGTTTTCCCTCCGCCCCGCTTCCGTTAGTTGCCCAAACGGGGCCTTTGTTTCACGTGAAACAAAATCAGGAGGTAATGCGCGCGAGGACGAAGCCGAGAATGAAGGAGAGTCCGGAGACAATCAGCCAGTATCCCCAGTGGACGGCGAGGAACGGGGACAGCTCTGCGGTCACCGGATCGGGGATCAGGACGGGCTCCGGCCGCTGAACTGGCGGCCTGCGGGCCCGCTTCGCTCGCAACTCAGCGGCCAGCGAATCGGCAAGCTCTGCGTGCAGGGCGTCGATGGCCGGCTCGGCGTTCGGAACACCGCCCGGTGCAGGCGCGGGCACAACAAGGGTTGGAAAGTCTTCGGCCTTCATCTCGGGTGCGGGCATAGGTGCCGGGGCCGAGACTGACTTTGACTGCGCGAGCAGCTCCAACTCCTCCTCTGGATCGCGCAGGATGATGGTCACCGGGTCCATCGGGTCTTGCTGGAGGAAGCGGTCGATGACTGTCCGCTCCAACTCGTCCGGCGCCTGCCCTTCGACCGGCATGAATATTTCCAGAACAAGCTCCTTCAACTGCAGCTTCTGGAGGGCTCGCCCGAAGCGTTCATCTGTCAAAACCGGAAGCTTGGCGCGAATTTGTTGATAGGACGAAACGCCGTCCACCATAATCAGTACCAGCCGCTCACTTTGCGTGAGGCCATGGCTCTTCTTGTGAATCTCTTCACGCCCTGTGTGCGTGCGCTGGAAAATGGTACCGGGATCAGTCATAGGGAGAGATGGATCGAATGTTTCACGTGAAACAGTTGGACGCCGAATGCGCGAAAATGTTTCCGCATATCACAAGTCATCCTAGTCCCGGCCCGATCAGCTCGCTATACCAGACGCACAACACCAAGGCGGGAAATTGTAAGCAAGCATTTCGGCCGTGCTCCTGTCCACCTGCCTGTTCGTTCCCTGTTCGTCCCCTGTCGCTCCCACCGCCCCTTGCTACAATAGAAGTTCAATCTAGGAGAAGAGATGAGCACAACAACAGCCCTCGGCGCATTCACCTTCAGCACCGTCCCGCACATCGTTTCAGAAATCGGTGCCGTGAAAAAAATCGGCGCACTTGTCCAACAGCACTTCCCGAATAGCCGCCGCGCCTTGGTCGTGACCGACGGCGGCTTCCTGAAGACCGGTCTCGTCGACGCCCCGATTGCCAACCTGCGGGCAGCCGGCCTGACGGTCAGTATCTTTTCCGACGTCGTCGCCGACCCGCCCGAGCCCATCGTGCTTCAGGCAGTTGCCGATGCGCGCAAGAATGAAATCGATCTTGTCATCGGCCTCGGGGGGGGTAGCTCGATGGATGTGGCCAAGCTGATCGCCGTGCTCGTCGACAGCGAGCAAGACCTCAAGTCGATGTACGGTATTGGAAATGTGAAAGGCGGCCGTGTGCCGCTGGTGCAAGTGCCGACTACCGCAGGCACCGGATCCGAAGTCACTCCCATCTCTATCGTCACCACCGGCGCCACAACCAAAATGGGCGTCGTGTCTCCACAGCTCTATGCAGACCTTGCCATCCTTGACGCCGAACTGACCCTTGGCCTCCCGCCCAAGGTAACCGCGGCCACCGGCATCGATGCCATGGTGCATGCGATAGAGGCCTATACGACAAAGCTGAAAAAGAACCCGCTTTCCGACATGCTCGCCCGCCAGGCGCTGTTATTGCTTTCAAGCAATATCATTACTGCCTGCGAAGACGGCAAGAACCTCGGCGCGCGGCAAGCGATGTTGCTCGGTGCGATGCTGGCCGGCCAATCGTTCGCCAACGCGCCGTGTGCCGCGGTCCATGCCCTCGCCTATCCGATCGGCGGCATTTTCCACGTGCCGCACGGACTCTCCAATTCGTTGGTCTTGCCGCATGTGCTGCGTTTCAATGCGCCGTATGCCGCTGGCATGTATGCCGAGCTGGCGGAGATCCTCGCGCCAGGTATCGCCGGCAGTGCCGAAGCGCGTACCCAAGCATTGATCGACAAGATGGACGAGATCGCGCGCCGTACCGGCATCGAAACCCAGTTGCGCCAGGTCGGCATCAGCGAGGCCGACCTCGACCGCCTCGCCGACGACGCCATGCTGCAGACACGGCTGCTGACCAACAACCCGCGCGAAATCACGCGTGCCGACGCCCGGGCCATCTACGCGGCGGCCCTGTAAGCGACCCGCGTCGCCAAACAAAAACGGCAGCCTCGGCTGCCGTTTTTTTTCCTGCAGAGCCTGCCGCTAGTGGGCCGCCCCCGAACCCGCCGGCGTCCGCTTAAACAGCGCCCCCAACTCGCCCACGATGCCGCGGCGGAAGGCCAGCACGCAGACGATGAAGATGAAGCCGGTGACGATCGTGACCGATTCGCCGATGGTACGGAACCACTCGATGCCGGTCACCGCGGCGATCCCGTTGCCGAGTTCGCCCAGCTTGTTTTCAAGCGCAATGATCAGCACCGCGCCGACGATCGGGCCGGTGAGCGTGCCAAGGCCGCCGACCAGCGTCATCAGCACTACCAGGCCGGACATGCTCCAGTGCACATCAGTCAGCGTTTCGAAGCCAAGCACTACGGTTTTAGTAGCACCCGCAAGGCCGGCAAGCGCGCCCGACAGCACGAAGGCCAGCAGCTTGTACTTGTCGGTGTCATAGCCCAGCGAGATC
>NZ_DASRXF010000133.1:0-12697 GCF_035654295.1 Noviherbaspirillum sp.
CCTGAACTGGCTGGCGGATACCTCCGACAAGGGCTGGAAGCAGTCGGCGGGGATGATGGTCAACTACCTGTATCGCAAGCCGGACCTCGAAGGGAACCACGAGCGGCTGATGTTGAAGGGGGAGGTGGCGATGTCGCGGGCTATTCGCGCGCTGGTGCTGGATTAGGGAGACGGTGGGTTTCGCTGCGCTCTACCCACCCTACGGTTCTTTATAAAGGACGGTAGGGTGGGTAGAGCGAAGCGAAACCCACCGCATTCGCAGCTGTCCCTTCACACTCGCCCCTTGTTGACCAGCTGTTTTTCAAATGCCGCGTCATGCTTGCTGATGCGCTGCTTTTTCTGCGGCCCGGTCTTGTTCACGAACTCCACGAACGCATCCAGTTCGTATTCCTCCCCGAACTTTTCCGGCGCGCTGCCCGGCGTCGCCCGCAACAGGTAAAAGTGTCCGCTGCCCGTGATGCCCATCGAGTAGCGGTAGGCGGGGTCGCGTGCGTTCAGCCGCGTGACCGCATTGCTGGCCTTCGTCGATCTCATTGCATGCCTGTGTTGATGTAGTGAAAGCCGGCGACATGCCGGCGCATGCATTCATCATAGTGCAGCCGCGATTTTCCTGAAACTTGGCGCTTTTCTTACTAAGATGAAAATGACCCGCGCCCCCAGCGGTGCCTGAATTTCCCGCCACGCCGCAGGTCGAATTGCATATCACCCGTGGAGGAGGCATATGCATAAGACGCTTCGCTTGCCGTCCATGCCGGCGGCACTCCTGGCCCTATGGCTGTTCCCCGCGCTGTGCCTCGCCCGGACACCGGGCGCGGACGAATGCAGGGAAGCCGGGGACTTCATCCGGAAGGCCGCGCTGGCGCGCGACGGCGGGATCACGGAGGCCGACTTCATCAGCCGCATCCGCGACGACATCGAGATCATGCAGTCCCTCCCGCCTGACATGCGCTGGTTCGTGCAGGATGAGGAAGACGCCGAATTCCTGCTCGCCGCGGCGACCGAGGTCTTCCAGAAACCGCGCCTGGCGGACGAGCACCAGCGCGATTTCGTGAAGGCCTGCCTCGTCAAGGCGCGCAACAAGCCGAAGTATTCGCTGTAGCCCACGTCCCCGCGGACGGCGTCGTACAATACACGTTCTTCGCGTCGTGTGCGCACACTCTTGGGGGAAAACGCATGGCTGCTCTCGACCTGACCGGCAAACGCGTGCTCGTTACGCAGTCGTCCACTTTCATGGGCCCCGCGCTGTGCGAGGTGTTCCGCGAACTCGGCGCCGAGGTGATCGGCGACGAACGCGCGCTGGACGATCCCGCCGTGCCGCAACACATGATCGATGCCGCCGGGCAGGTGGATGTGCTGCTGCTGAACATGGGCATTCCCGCGCCGACCACGCGTGCGGAAGCGGTGACGGATGCGGAATGGCGCGAGGCCTTCGCGCACATGGTCGATCCTCTGCCGCGTTTTGCGCGGGCGGTGCTGCCGCAGATGATGCAGCGCCGGCGCGGCAAGATCCTGCTGATCGGCAGCGCCTCCGCGCTGCGCGGCATCAAGCGGACCTCGACCTATTGCGCGGCACGCGGCGCACAAGTGTCGTACATCCAGGCGCTCGGCGTCGAAGCCGCGCAGCACAATGTACAGGTCAATGCGATCGCGCAGAACTTCGTGGAAAATCCGACCTATTTTCCGCCCGAGGTGCAGGCCAACCCGGCCTTCCAGGAGCGGCTCAAGCGCGAAGTGCCGCTGGGCCGCCTGGTGGCGCAGCGCGAGGACGCGATGTTCGCGGCCTACCTGAGCAGCGACGCGGCCAATTGTTTCGTGGGACAGGTGTTCCCGGTATGCGGCGGCTGGGTCGCACGATAAAAGGAAAAAGATGACAATGGAAAACCGCCTGGTCGACATCGAGCTGAAGATCGCCGCCCAGGAAGACCTGGTGGACACCCTGAACAGGATGGTCTACCAGCAGCAGAAAAAGATCGATGAACTGGAAGCCCTGTGCACCGCCCTTGCGCGCCAGCTCAGGGAAGTCCGCGAATCCATGTCCGAACGCGGCCCGGCGAACGAAAAGCCGCCGCACTACTGATTGCACATCATGATGAACGAGGAAAAAGGCGACGCCCTCCGCGCCAAGCTCAACGGAGAGACGGCGCGCATGCCGTGGAAGGCACTGGATCGTTTTTTCGCGTCGGGCGCGGTGATTGCCGTGAGCAGTGACCTCGATCTCGTCGAGGTTGCCTATTGCGTGGCAAGCGACGACAAGGATGCAGTCGCGAAGTGGATGGCCGAGAACCGCATTGCCCGCGTGAGCGATGCGCAGGCCAGCGCGTGGCTGGAAGCGGATGTTGCGCTGTGGACGGTGGTGGTCAAACCCTGGATCCTGGTGCAGCAAGACAAGACGCACTAACAGCATCGGCACCATGGCGAAGAAAGCCGCGCGCGAAAAAAATCTCCGGGCCCTTGTTGCCATCGTGGTCGCCGTGCTCGGCACCGGCTTCGGCGCCGCCTGGCTCTACATGCAGCACAAGGAAAAGCAGAGCCGAGAAATCGCTTACATGCGGCTGTCTCCCGTTGCCATCAGCCGCGACGGGCATTCGATGTCGGCCACTTTCGCCGTCCGCACCAGCCTGGCCGATGCCGACTGGGCAGCGAAGAACCGCTCCACCCTGGAGCAGGTGATGAAAAGCGCGCTGCTGGAGGCCGACCCGGTCGCCGCGCGTGCGCCCGGCGGACTGCAGGCCATGCAGGAGAAGGTGCGCGAGACGGCCAACGCGCGGCTGCAGTCCGACCGCATCCAGCAAGTGCTGGTGACCGATTTCCTCGTTTCCGAAGGCGATTACTGATTACGTCCGCAAGCGGTTGTGGATGGCGGTCGCCGCCACCGCGGCCTGTCCCATCGCAACGGTGATCTGGTTCAGTCCGGCCACGATGTCGCCCGCTGCATAGAGTCCCTCGACGGAAGTCTGCTGGTGGCCGTCGACGAGCAGGCAGCCTTCATCGGTGCAGCGCGCACCGAGCAGTTGCGCCAGGCCCGAGTTGACCATCGTCCCGAGCGCCGAGTACACCACGTCGAAACGTTCCTGCGTGCCGTCATGCAGATGGATGCGGATGCCGTCCTCGCCATACGCAAGCCGCGCAACCGGCTCGTGCACGACGCGCAGTCCCGCGCGGTCGATCCGCAAGCGCTCGTCGCTGTCCGGTTCGATGCGGCCGGCGACGGAGAACAGCGTGATCTCCGGCGTGTAGTGGCGAACGAACAGCGCCTCGCCAAGACCGGCCTTGCCGCGCCCGACCACGGCGACCTTGCGTCCGCTCGCTTCGAAACCGTCGCAGATCGGACAGTAGCGCAGGAAGCCGGCCGCCACGGCCTGCTTAGTCTCGGGAAATTCCGGCTCGACATCAACTACGCCCGTGGCAAGGATGACTGTTTGCGCAGTCCACTGCATGCCGGACGCATGCACGATGAATCCGCCATCCGGCTGGCGTTCCAGCGCTTCGACCGTGCCGGGCGTGACGGGCACGCCGTACTCCGCGACTTGGGCGCGCAGCCGTGCCAGCAGATCCTTGCCGTGGATGCCGCCGGCATAACCGGGATAGTTGTGTGAGGTCGGCACCAGCAGCAGGCGGCTGGTGCCGCCATCGAAAATGGCGAAGCGGCGCCGGAAGCGCGCGAGATAAGTGGCCGCGGTCAGGCCGGCCGCGCCCGCGCCGATGATCACGCTGTCGAGCGGGATGGATGATGTTGTCATCGGCCTTGAGTCATCCTATCGCGGCTGTTGCGGACGTCCCGGGTGGCGCGAACGCGGCGGCGGCATGTCGGCATCGTCGAGATCCATGTCTTCGCCCGTGAGCACCTGGTCGATGCGATCGACGTCGATATCCGCGCCCATCTCGACATCCGTATCCGTGCCCACCGTGCCGCGCTCGCCGGTGCCCACGGCGTCGGTGTCGGCGTCATTGCCCGTCTCGCCGGTATCCGAATCCGCATTCATGCCGCGCCATCCGCTGCTGCGCGGGTCTTCATGCGTGCCCTTGTCCAGGCCGATGTCGGGTTCCTCGATCTGGTGCGCGCCGCCTTGCACGTCGCTGCCGGTATCCGAAATATCGCTCGGGCCGAGTGCGGCGGTGCCGTGTCCCTTGCCGAGCTGGCGATCCGGTTCAGGGGTGTTGTCGGGGTCCAAAGTGCTGCTGGCCATGATATTGCTCCTGTGATTCCGTGGAAGAGCAGGGGGTGCAATATCCGTGCCGCCGCGGACGCGAAGAAAGCGCGCCGTCATCCCGGCGAAAGTCGGGATCCAGTGTCTCTTGCGCGCTGTGTCTAACGCCACTGGATTCCTGCTTTCGCAGGAATGACAGCCTCTATTTGCGGACGCACGCGAACGGCCCTGCCGCAGGTGCCGGGCCGGAATGTGTAAATTCGTCTGACGCGTGGAAAAACTTGCGTGTCAGGCAGCCACGCCGATGAGTTGAATCGCGGCATCGGTTCCGGTCGCGGTGACGGCGGCGGCGATCGCCATGCCCTTGCTGATCGAATCTTCGGCCGTGTTGTAGTTCAGTCCGTTGTCCACTGCAAAGTAGTTCGCCACGCTGACCTTGTTGTCGAGCAGGTCCGCCACCCAGCCCCAGGTCGCATGGCCCTTGAAGCTGTGCGCGGAGTCGAGCATGGTGCTGATCAGCGTGCCGCGCGTGGCACGGGCGGCAGCGATCTCCCCGGCCCAGTAGTTCACGTCCTCGTCCGGCGGCGCGCTCGCTTCGGAGCGGCCAAGGACATTCTTGTAGATGACCCGCACGAAATCCGCGTTGCCCATGTCCGCGCTGTAACCGGTCAGCGATGCGTACTGCACCGCCGCGGCATAAAACGATTCACCGATCTGCGTGACCGTTTGCCCGTCCTTGAGCTGCCCGGCCCAGTAACTGAGGCCGTCGGCGTCGGGAATGCGGTTGAAGTAGGCGATGTAGAGTTCCACGATCGACTTCAATTCGGTGGCGCTGAGCTCGCGGGCGGCTGCGCCTGCCTGCAGGTTCACCGTCATGTCCGCAAACTGCACGCGCTCGACATTGGTCAGCGACACCGTGCTTCCAGACTTGTTTACGCTGACCTGGCTGCCCGACGAAGACAGCCGCCATGCGCTCCAGTTGCCCCCCAGGACAACCGTATCCGTGCCGCTGCCGCCGTCGATGGTGTCAGCCCCGCCGCCGCTCGTGATGCGGTTCGACGCGGCATTGCCGGTGATGGTGTCGGCTCCCGGTGTAGCGATCAGGTTTTCGATTACCGTGCCGTACATGATGGACAGGTTGGCGACAGCGGCCTGGCCGCTTGGTCCCTTGCCCACCGAGCTGAATCCGCCTTCGCGCAGGTCGACCGCGGCGCCGGCGGTGAGCCCGGACAGATCGATCGTGTCCTGCGTGCCGGCGCTGTCCTGGATCAGGACCAGGTCGCGGCCGGAAATATCCGAATAGCTGTAGGTGTTGGCGTCGCCGTTGTTCACGTTCCTGGACCCGTACAGATACTGCAGCGCGAGCATGTCGTACTTGCCATACCAGGTGCGCTGCTGTCCTTCCGAGTAACCCGCGTCGCTGTACGACATCACGGTGTAATGCTGGTTATCCTCGGCCTGGCCGAGGTAGGTCGCATCGGAATCCGGGTCCGTCTCCTCGCCGGCGTTGTAGTTGCCGGGATGTTTCAGGCCGAGCGCATGGCCGATTTCATGCAGCAGCGTGGCATAGCTGTAGCTGCCCGGTGCCTGCTCGTTGCTGTACTCCAGGCTGATCCAGACGTCGCCCGCGATGTCGCTGTTCTCCGGGTCGGGCAGGAATGCGTAGCCCGACGATTCCTGCTGCACGTTGTTGCCGAAGCGGATCTGGCCGTAGTGCGTTTCCGAGTCCGCCACTTCGCGGAAGCTGATGTTCAGCATGGTCGACAGTTGCACGAGGATCCCGCGAGCTGCCGCCTTTTGCGCAGCGGTGAAGGGCTGGAAGCCGGTCGCGCCGTCGCTGTCCGTGCCGCCATAGGAAGGCGCGGCCGTCATGAAGCTGTAGGTGACCTCGACAGCAGAGCCAAGCGGGCCGCTCGCGTTCCACCGGCTGCTGGCGGACTCGAGCAAGGCATCGATGCGATAGTCGCCGGAAATCGCCTTGCCGAGGGAGGGATTGGCAGGCGCGTCGGTATTGCTGGCGTTGGCCAAAGCGGCACAGAGCGGGCAGGCGCAGGGGGTGCGGGTCATGGGGGCGGACGTTGTGAAAGTGGAAATAGGGTTATATCAAAATTGTCTGCAGTCAACAATTTTCTAAATGTTTCAGTGTTGTCTGAAAGCACAAAATCCGGAACTTCCGCGCTGGCGGCCTTGTCAGTCGGGTAACGAAAGCCGCAGCATCCCGGGAATCACGGGCTTTCTCCATGGGCGTGCCGGCCTTGTCGCCTTGTCCTTGGCGCGCACGCTGCCGAGTCCCACTTTCTTTAGGAGTTGATGATGGCAACAATGAAGAAGATTCTTTTCGGTTCCGCACTCGTCGCGCTGACTAGTCTGGCGCAGGCACAGAGCAGCACTTCCTCCACCATGACCAACGGTCCCGCCGCCGGCGTTGCCGCTCCGGTACCGGTCGACAGCAGCTCAGGTGCTTCGGGCAGCACTGCCACCGGCACTTCCGCTTCCGGCGCCGGCGCGACGGCAACCACCACCACGCCTGCACCTGCAGGGGCGGCCACCTCCACGGCCACCAGCACCCCGTCCGCCAGCACCTCGCCCGACCCGTACGTGCAGCGCCGTGAAACGCGCAAGCAGGCCAAGGCCGAGTACAAGGACAAGAAAAAGGCTGCGAAGCAGGAATACAAGGCCGAGAAGCGCGAAGCCAATGCCGCCCTGAAGGCGGCGCGCAGTGCCGAGGGCACCACGTCCGGCCGCTAACCTCCCGCCGCGCCGCCACGCGGCGGCGCATCCTGCGTGACTCCGCCTGCGGGGACGGCTTGCGGCCAGTACAATGAAGCCCTCCGTTGTCCGACGTCACGCACCGTGTCCGCCCCCATCCGCAAAGTCATCCACTGCGATTGCGATTGTTTCTACGCCGCCGTCGAGATGCGTGACGACCCTTCGCTGCGCGGCAAGCCGCTCGCCGTGGGCGGCCGGCCGGATCAGCGCGGCGTGGTGGCGACCTGCAATTACGAGGCGCGCAAGTTCGGTATCCGCTCGGCGATGGCAACGTCGCAAGCCCTGCAGCGCTGCCCAGACCTGATCGTCATGCCGCCGGCGATGGACAAGTACCGCGCCGCCTCGAAGCAAATCCTCGCGATCTACCGCGATTACACCGACCTCGTCGAACCGCTCTCGCTGGACGAGGCCTACCTCGACGTCACGGACTCTCCGCATTTCCGCAACAGTGCCACGCTCATCGCGCAGGAAATCCGGCAGCGCATTTTCGACACGGTCGGCATCACCGCTTCCGCCGGCGTCGCGCCCAACAAATTCCTCGCCAAGATTGCCAGCGACTGGAACAAGCCGAACGGCCAGTTCGTGGTCCGTCCGCACGAAGTCGACGACTTCGTCGCCGCGCTCCCCGTCGACAAGCTGTTCGGCGTCGGCAAGGTCACCGCGATGAAGCTGAAGAAGCTGGGCGCCTTCACCTGCGCCGACCTGCGCGGCTGGACCATTCCGCAACTGCAGCACCACTTCGGCAAGTTCGGCGGCAGCCTCTACGGCCTGTGCCGCGGTATCGACCGCCGGCAGGTGAACGCCAGCCACGAGCGCAAATCGGTGAGCGTCGAGGAGACCTACGTCACCGATCTGCCAGGCCTCGATGCCTGCCTGCGCGAACTGGATCCGCTGATCGCACTGCTGCGCCAGCGCGTGCAGCGCGCACAGGCCGAGCGCAACATCCACAAGCTGTTCGTGAAGATGCGCTTCGCCGACTTCCGCCGCACCACCGCCGAATGCGTGAGCAACCTGATCGACGAAGCGGCATGCCGCAAGCTGCTGGAAACCGCCTGGCAGCGCGGCAACCGCCCGGTGCGCCTGCTCGGCGTCGGCGTTCGCCTGGAAGAGGATGAGGATTTCCACCAGCTCGGCCTGTTTAGCGAGGAAACAACAGACGCTCCGGAGACCCGCGGGTAAAATGGCGCCTCCGTTTTTTTCAGGAGCGCTCCATGTGGTTCAAGAATCTCCAGATCTACCGTCTCACCGCTCCGTGGACCCTGTCCTCCGAACAGCTCGAAGCCGCCCTGGCGCCGCAAACCTTCGCGCCTTGCTCCAGCCTCGACCTGCAGACCCAGGGATGGGTATCGCCGCGCGATAACGGCATGCTGGTGCACACCGTCAATCGCCAGATGCTGCTGCAGCTCGGCACCGAGAAAAAGCTGCTGCCCTCGACCGTGATCAACCAGGTCACCAAGGCGCGCGCCGTCGAACTTGAAGAGCAGCAAGGCTTCAAGCCCGGACGCAAGCAGATGAAGGAACTCAAGGAACAGGTCACCGACGAGCTGTTGCCGCGCGCCTTCAGCATCCAGCGCAGCACGCGCGTGTGGATCGATCCCGTCAACGGCTGGCTGGTGATCGACGCCGCCGGCGCCGCCAAGGCGGACGAAGTGTTCAAGCTGCTGCTCAAGTCGCTGGAAAGCCTGCCCTTCGCCGTGCTGCGCACCGAGCGCTCGCCGTTGTCGGCCATGACCGACTGGCTGGCCGCCGATGAAGCGCCGCCCGGCTTCAGCATCGACCAGGACACCGAACTGCGATCCACCGGCGAAGGCAAGGCCACTGTGCGCTATGTGCGCCACACGCTGGACCCGGACGATGTGCGCCGTCACATCGCCAATGGCAAGCAGTGCACGCGCCTGGCGATGACCTGGGCCGACCGCGTTTCCTTCGTGCTGTCCGAAACCCTGGCCGTCAAGCGCGTCGCGCCGCTGGATGTGCTGAAGGAAAATGCGGATGCGAGCACGCAGAACGAGGATGAGCGTTTCGATACCGATTTCGCATTGATGACCGGCGAGCTGGCGAAGATGATCGCCGAGCTGGTGGAAGCGCTGGGCGGGGAAGAGCAGCAGAAGAAGGCTGCCTGACAGATGCAAGCCCGGCGCAAGCCGGGCAGGCGAAAAAAAAGACGAACCCGAAGGTTCGTCTTTTTTATTTGGCGGAGCGGACGGGACTCGAACCCGCGACCCCCGGCGTGACAGGCCGGTATTCTAACCGACTGAACTACCGCTCCAGGAAAACTGCACGACGTTTGTCACCACGTCTGAAGGGCCTGAAGTCTACAGGAAATTATTCGTCCTGGCTACACCTCCGCGAAAAAATCTGCAGCCGCTTGGCTACAATGGGGTGTCGTCAATCCCTCGTCACCCCATGAACGCGCTCCCCCTGTTTCCCCCGATCGAACCCTACCGAACCGGCATGCTGCCGGTGGACGAGATCCACACGCTGTACTGGGAAGAATGCGGCAATCCGCAAGGCCAGCCCGTGCTGTTCCTGCACGGCGGCCCCGGCGGCGGCCTGTCGCCGCGCCACCGTTGCTTCTTCGACCCCGCGCATTACCGCATTGTGCTGTTCGACCAGCGCGGCGCCGGCAAGTCCACGCCGCTGGGGGAATACCGCAACAACACCACGCCGCTGCTCATCAATGACATCGAACGCCTGCGCACCCTGCTGGGCATCGACAAGTGGCTGGTGTTCGGCGGCTCCTGGGGCTCGACGCTGGCGCTCGCTTATGGGCAGGCGCATCCGGAGCGTTGCACCGGTTTCGTGTTGCGCGGCATCTTCCTGTGCACGCCGGAGGAGATCGACTGGTTCATGAGCGGCATCCGCTGGTTCTATCCGGAAGTGCATGACGAGTTCGTCGCGGACATTCCCGTGCAGGAGCGCGGCAACCTGTTGCAGGCGTACGCGCAACGCCTGTTCTCGGACGATCCCGACGTGTACGTTCCGGCCGCCCGTCGCTGGAGCCGCTACGAAGGACGCTGCCTCTTCCTGCGCCCCGATCCCGACGCCATTGCCGATTTCACTTCCGACAAGGTCAGCATCGGCGTCGGCCGCCTCGAGGCGCATTACTTCCTGCATAAGGGATTTTTCAGCGAGGACGAGCTCATCCGCAACATCGGCCGCATCCGCCACCTGCCCGCCGTGATCGTGCAGGGCCGCTACGACGTGGTGTGTCCGCCGCTGGCGGCATTCCGTCTGCATGCCGCGTGGCCGGAAGCCAGCTTCCAAGTGATCGACGACGCCGGGCACTCCGGCTACGAGCCGGGAATTGCCGCAGCCCTTGTCGCGGCGACGGAGAAGTTCAAGACGGAAGCTTGTCGATAGAGGAAGGTAGGGGGGGAGAGCGAAGCGAAACCTACATGCGCATCACCGGCTAATGCACCCCGCGGCGCTCGATTTCCGCCACCACCGCCTCCACCGTCCGCTTCAGGTTGGCTTCCATGATGGCGCGGCCGAACAGCGGTGGAACGAAGAACTTTGGTTCCATCACGCCGCTGAAGGTAACGCGCGTTCCCGTCGCGCCGTCGTGCCCGACGGGCTCCAGGTCCCAGTGCGTGTCGTAGCGCCGCATGTCGCCCTCGACCAGCGCGACATCGATCGTCGCAGGCGGCGACTCCTCGATCTGCAACACCAGCCGTATCGTCTGCGACATGAACAGGAAACCGGCGCTGCTCTTCTGCTCGATGCGCACCACATTCCCGTCGCGCGACAACACCCGCACCGACACAAGATCCGGGACGAATTCCGGCAGGCGCGCATAGTCGGTCAGCACCTTCCAGGCCTGCTCCGGCGGCGCGTGGACGAAGCCGATCGCGGTCACCTCGAACAAGGGTTCGCCGTTGCGGACCACGCGATTGGCGTTGGCCTGGACCGGGTCGCGGCGGAAACTTTCGTGCGCGTGCATGGCGGGCATCCAAAGGAGCAGAAGTAGCAGGAACACCAGATGCTGCATAGGTGCAGCTTAGGAGGCATGCTTCGATTTGCAAGCACCGGTGGCGGGAATTTGTAACGTCTCGTAAGATTGCTTTGGAGCACGCGAAGGGCCGGATTATGTTGAATCCAGCCATGTTCACCAAGCAACGCCGCCACTTGCCATGAAGATCAGACTCCCTCTCTTGCTTATCGTCGGCTTGCTTGCCGGCTGCTCGTCGGGCCCGGCTCGTACCCCGGACGCACCCGCACCGGAAACATCCGCGCGTACCACCAAGAGAGTGGATGTTCCCGAAACGCATGCATCAGGCGCGAGCACGGTGGACGGCTACAAGCGCGATCTCGCGCTGCGTATTTCCCAGCGTAATGCAGACAGGGTCTACCCGGGACGCCCGCAGGCGCTGCTGCGCTCGGTCGTCGTGCTGCGCTACGCGGTCGATGCGGGCGGCAATCTTGTACGCAGTGAAATCCTGCGCTCCAACCGCGACCGGGAAACCGAAACAACTGCGCTGGCCACCCTGCGCAACTCCGCCCCCTTTCCCCGGCCGGCTTCCCACCTCTTGAAACGCGGCCAGCTCGAAGTATCGGAGACCTGGCTCTTCAACAACGACGGCCGCTTCCAGCTGCGCACCATCGCGCAGCCGCAGATGGACCACTGACACGCGTCCTTGCCCGGGCTGGTACGGATTATGTATCAGCCAGGGACCGGCGGATTGTGAAAGGGTACCGGCGATGGACGACGTCAACGAGCGTTTGCGGGCCGCGGCGATGCGGTCCGATGACGACGCAACGCGGGACTGCCTGCAGCAGGGTGCGCGTATCGACAAGGCAAACCACAGCGGCTGGACGGCGCTGCATCTTGCATGCAGCAGTGCAACGGCGAGCATGGCCCGCCTACTGATCGAGAGCGGCAGCGACCTGCAGGCCAGGGATGCCGGCGGAATGACCGCGCTGCACATCGCCGCCGTCAGTGCGCGGCCGGACATCGTCCAGGTGCTGCTCTGTGCGGGCAGCATGCCGGACGACACTGACCACTACGGCGTGACGCCATTGTTCCTGGCAGCAGGAAGCGGAAGCCCGGAAACGGTCCGCTTCCTTCTTGGGGCAGGTGCGCGTGTAGATATTACCGATGACATGGGCTACACCGTCCTTCACTGGGCGGCGAGCAACAAGCATCCCGACATCGTGCGGCTACTGCTGCAGGCCGCTGCCCCCTTGCATTCGAGGGACGACGAAGGGATGACGGCATTGCATGTGGCGGTCACTGCGTGCAATACGGAGGCTGTCCGGCTGCTCCTCGCCGCAGGCGCCGACGTCCTCGCCAGGAACGCGGCCGGAGAAACGCCCTTGGAAATCGCCCGCGCGCAGCGCAACGTCGACTTGCTCCGGTTGTTGTCGAAAGCCGCGTTATCCGTACAAGGACCGGCGGGCGGCAGGATGACGACTCCGCCTTTTGTCTGGCACCGCGTGGCGGACCGGCTGCTCGGTGCCGGCCTGGCATCGTTCTTGCGCGCGTAAGCCGCATTCTTTGGCTTACGCAATCCTTCAGACATGTACAAGAATCCGAGCCCCGTTTCGGTGGGCATCATCCCGTCATGCACGCCAGGACAGATCATCCTAGTCGAGCGCAGCGACGGCGGTCTCGCACTGCCCGGCGGATATATAGACGAACTGGAAGATGCGGGCACCGCAGTCAACCGGGAAGTGTTCGAAGAAGTCGGGCTGGAACTCGATGTCCGGCAGTGGCAGCTATTTTCCAGTGCGATCACCCCCGACAACAAGCTGCTGCTCTTTTCCTACTACCCGCATCC
>NZ_DASRXF010000134.1:0-13864 GCF_035654295.1 Noviherbaspirillum sp.
TGATATCCTGACCAGGAAAAAGAACGCGGCCGACACCGCCGTCGCCCACCAGGAAGGCGCGGTAACCAGCCAGGTCAAGGCCGGCAAGAGTGCCGAGGAAACGGTCGCAAGCCTGAACCGTGACACGGCCAATGCCAATGCGGTCGCGACCAAGCAGGACGCGGAAGCGATGAAGAAATCGGCGGAAGCGGCGCAGGCGATCAAGCAGGAAACGTTCAAGATCCTGACGACATTTTCCGATGAAGCGTATCGTTCGCGTTTTAAGGAGATCCGGCAGTTCTTCAAAGCCGAGTGTCCCGCAGGTGAAAACTGCGTAGCCGATCCGACCAAACTTTTACGCAAACCGGCTACGCTTAAAGAAGTGGCTGAGAACGCGAACCCCGACATGGTATTGGCGGTCAATGGCATCTTGAATGACGAGAAGCGGGCAATGGAGTTGGCATACCAAAACGCAGAGACTTCGCTGAATCCTGTTACAGGACAAAGAGATCTCAAACCTACAACCATTTATCTGGTGCATGTGAAGCCGGCGAGTAACGCTATATCGGAATTGATGGGTGTCGCTTACGAGAAGGTGACCAATTCAATGGGCTACGAATTGGCCAACTTTCTCGGCTATACCAATGCGGTGGAGACTTACGCCAGCGCGACGGCAAGTCGAGGTGATTTGGTGACCCATTCACTGGGGCACAGCCGGGGCACCTTGGTGCAGGAAAGCGCGTTCACTATCCTGGCGAACCGTCCGGATGAAACTGGAAAGACCTATACGAACCCGAATCTCACGGTTCGTGGGGTTGGCGGTGCGGCAGATGCAATGAGCTATACGGAGGCGGCTGCAAAAATTATTGGTGATCCAACGAAAAAGGCATCCATTACTTACAGCTATTTCAGCAATGATCCAGTGTCGGTATCGAACCTCTCAGGGGGAAATCCGGGTGTTTGGACGCTAAAAGATTTATGGAAGGTGTTCTCTACTACCAACAGCATGCATAGTTGTTACGGCACAGGCGGCAACGGTTGCACGCAGGTGGAAACGCCAGTGCCCGGTGGACCACAAGGCACTCCGGGAGGGAATGCGACATTAATTCGGTACGTAGGTGGTAAGCAGGTTGGTAATTCCGGTGACCGTCCGCCACAAGAAGGAGGCACACGATGAAAGTAATTGTTGCTTATTTGATGGTTTCCTTTTTGCTAGTCGGATGCGGAGTCGAAACAGCAATCAAGCGCAATGATGATCGTTATTTGCGCCCCGGTGCGCTCGATTTGCCGTTGAATGATGCGTATGACACTTTCCGATATAAGTTCCTAGATGAATATCTAATTACTCATCAGTGGCCACGTGGGGCTGGAGCATGTAGATACGCAATGCTTCCAACCATGGGCGTTAATGGAGGCTCACAGGGCGAGGTATGGAATGTTTCTGACATATATGAGAAGAATGGGAAAACATGGCAATCTAGCTCGAAACCTGAAAAACCATTTGACTTTGACCGCTATGTTCGTAGCGTCAAGGCGAAAAATCCTGTCTATGGTGAAGTCAACGGCGTGCGGCAAAAAATAGGTGAAGAAGAGATCGAGGTGGGATTGCAGACGATGTGCCATCAATCCTGGTATTCCTCGCAACATAGCCTGTCAATGCTGCTTCGTAAATGGACACCTGACGAATTCGTACACTGGTTGAGAAATGGCAGTTCGTCAAGCCGAGTATTCAGACAGAAAATAGGCGACAACGAATGGACTGTCGTGGAATTTGAACTTGAACCCCAAAGCAAGGACGGCGCATCAAGTGGGCCATTTCAATTTTGGATTTTGCCTATAGAGAAAACGGGCTATTCCTTCTTATTTAGGTTGGGTGCCAATCGTAGATCGCTCGAATTTCCCGACGCGCATGTCCGGTTTCAGACAGCATTTCGCCATTTGATCGAATCTGTGCGAATCGAACCCTTGACCTGAAGGGGGATCGCCAGCAGTGACAAGGCGATCGCCGAAGGAAAAAACAGTTTCGACGGCAAGGGCGAGGTAACGCTGACCGACATCGTCGACAGCGCCAGCTACGACGCCAAGAGCGCGGGGATTTGCGTCGTCACCGAAGCCACCAAAACCGAGGGCATCGACGCGGGCATAGGGCGGGGCAGCGGCAACCAGACAACCATGATCAAGGCCGGCATCGGCGTCTCGACAAGCGAGGATACGACGGCGGCGATCACGCAGGCCTTCACGCGGGGAGCGCCGAAGGCGGTGGCGAGCTATGCCGACGGCAAGGCCAAGGAACTCCGAGTTCAGGCCGACGAAGCGGCCAAAGCGGGCGACGATCTATTTCCTGCTAACGGGCGCGATCTGGCAGGGCGTGACCTTGATCGTCTTCGGCATCCTCGTGATCGGGCTCGTCGACAACGTGCTGCGCCCGATACTGGTCGGGAAGTACACGTAAATGCCCGACTACGTCGTGCTGATCTCTACGCTCGGCGGCATGGCGCTGTTCGGCATCAATGGCTTTGTCATCGGGCCGGTGATCGCGGCGCTGTTCATCGCGGTGTGGGATCTGTTTTCCGCTTCGGCGGAGGAGTCAATGGATGTGCAGCAGTAGCGTGGTCCGTATACAAAGTTAAGGTCTCCAGGGATCGGTCCCGATCCTCCCCCTCCCATCATTCATATCCGCCTAAATATTAATTATTTAGCAATTATGTTTGCCCCCCGGTACTGCCCAGCGATCTAATACCCGGCGGAGTCCATGCTGCGAAGCGCCTGTCGCGGTGTCGACCGAACTCTGACCAGGCGCACTATTTTAGAAGGAAGGTAAATGAAAAAAATAAAGACCGTTATCGCGATATCCGCGTTAGGGGCGCTGCTGAACGGCTGCGGAGGCGGGGGCGACGCCGACGTCGGAAGCGACGCCACGGCGGCCGGTACGTCGGCTGCCGCGACTAACACGACCCCGAGCGATCCCATCGACAAATACCTGGGCACAATCGTTCTCGCCTGCAGCCCGAACGCTTGGATAACGAATCCTGACACCGGGGCTGTTCTTAACGAGAGATTGACCTTGACTTCACAGTCAAAATCCAACGCGACCAAGGCGTTGTTTCAATTCAAGCATGACGTCTATGACACGGCCGACTGCAGTGGTGCACCGCGTGCGACACTGACGGTATCTGGAGCGAACACATGGTTGAACGTCGACGGCGGCACCACCGTGAACGGCATGGCGGCCGACAAGGTCTCCAGTAGCGAAGGCGTTAAGCTTCCGGGTATTTCCGCCGGCACGGCAATTACCGTGAACGGCGTCCGCTACAACGCCAAATATGTGGCGCAAACAACTAGCAAGGATCTGCTTGCGTTCGTCGGTAAGGATTTGTACTTCGGCGATCATTCCAAGGCGCCGGACGCCGATGGCTATCCAACCGCGCTGCGGCCGCAGCCGACGGGAACGATGAAGTAGACGGATACTCAGCGCGTAAGGGGGCGCTGAACTTGAAGTAACCCGATATTGGAAGAAGTCTCCTTCCAATTGAAAACGCCGCTGACCGGTGAACCCGGCAGCGGCGTTTCTTTATGACGCGCCGATTACTCGACGGTCACCGACTTCGCCAAATTACGCGGCTTGTCGACATCCGTGCCGCGTGCCAGCGCGGTGTGATATGCCAGCAGCTGCAACGGCACAACGTGCAGGATCGGCGACAGCTGGCCATAGTGTTCCGGCATGCGGATCACGTGCACGCCGTCGCTCGAGGTAATGCGCGAGTCGGCGTCCGCGAACACATACAACTGGCCGCCCCGTGCGCGCACTTCCTGCATGTTCGACTTCAGCTTTTCGATCAGGGTGTCGTTCGGCGCCACCGTCACCACCGGCATTTCGTTCGTCACCAGTGCCAGCGGGCCGTGCTTGAGTTCGCCGGCCGGGTAGGCTTCGGCGTGGATGTAGGAAATCTCCTTGAGCTTCAGCGCGCCTTCGAGGGCGATCGGGTAGTGCAGGCCGCGTCCGAGGAAGAGGGCGTTTTCCTTGCGCGCGAATTCTTCCGCCCAGGCGATGATCTGCGGTTCCAGCGCAAGCACCGCTCCGATGGAGACGGGGAGGTGGCGCAGCGCCTTGAGGTGGGCGGCTTCCTGTTCGTCGGTCAGGCGGCCGCGCGCTTGCGCCAGCGTCAGCGCGAGCAGGAAGAGGGCGACGAGCTGGGTGGTGAAGGCCTTGGTCGATGCCACGCCGACTTCCACGCCGGCGCGAGTGATGTAGGCCAGCATGCATTCGCGCACCATGGCACTGGTGGCGACGTTGCAGATGGTGAGGGTGTTCACCATGTCTTGCGCGCGGGCGTGCTTGAGCGCGGCCAGCGTGTCGGCGGTCTCGCCGCTTTGCGAGATCGTCACGACCAATGCGTTCGGGTTCGGCACGCTGTCGCGGTAGCGGTATTCGCTGGCAATCTCCACATTCACCGGCAGCTTTGCGATCGATTCGATCCAGTACTTGGCGGTGACGCCGGCGTAGAAGCTGGTACCGCAGGCGAGGATCAGTACCGAGTCGATCTTCTTGAAGACGTTGTAGGCCTTGTCGCCGAACAGTTCGGGCATGATGGCGGACACGCCTTCCAGGGTGTCGCCGATGGCGCGCGGCTGCTCGAAGATTTCCTTTTGCATGTAGTGGCGGTAGGGGCCGAGTTCGGCGGCGCCGGTGTGCGCGTGCACCGTGCGCACTTCGCGCTCGGCCGGTTTGCCGTTGGCATCGGTGATCCAGTAGCGCTGCAGCTGCAGGTCGACCACGTCGCCTTCTTCGAGGTAGATGATCTGGTCGGTGGTGCCGGCCAGCGCCATCGCGTCGGAGGCGAGGAAGTTTTCACCCTTGCCCACGCCCACGATCAGCGGCGAGCCTTGGCGGGCACCGACCACGCGGTGCGGTTCATCGCGGCAGAACACAGCGATCGCGTAGGCGCCGTGCAGGCGCTTGACGGCTTGCTGCACGGTCTCGAACAGGTCGCCGGTGTACATGTGGTCGATCAGGTGGGCGATGACCTCGGTGTCGGTCTGGCTTTCGAAAACGTAGCCGGCGCTGCTCAGTTCGGCGCGCAGTTCGTCGTGGTTTTCGATGATGCCGTTGTGTACGAGCGCGATGCGCTCGCGCGAGAAATGCGGGTGGGCGTTGTGCGAGGCCGGGGCGCCGTGGGTCGCCCAGCGGGTATGGGCGATGCCGGTGAAACCGGCCAGGGAGGCCTTTTCCACCTGTGCTTCGAGATCGGCCACGCGCGAAGTGCTGCGCGAACGCTGCAGGATGCCGTCGACATGCAGGGCGACGCCGCAGGAGTCATAGCCGCGGTATTCCAGGCGCTTCAGGCCTTCGAGCAGGATGGGGGTGATGTTGCGCTGCGCGACGGCGCCGACGATGCCACACATGGGGCCTCCCTACGATGAGTTATTGACGCCTGTATCGTAGAAGATCGATTGTGAAAAAAGTTTGCGAAATTGCAGATGATTTGAATAAATAATTCGGCGTATGGCGACTGTGAAATATAATTTCACATAACCTTCATGTTTAAGGAATTATTAGATGGAAACCGCGGATACGGCACTGGACGACCTCGACCGGCGCATCCTGAATGCACTCCAGGAAGACGCATCCCGGACCAACAACGAGCTCGCCGCCCTCGTTCACGCTTCACCGCCCACTTGCCTGCGCCGGGTGAAGCGGCTCACCGATGCCGGCATCATCGCGCGCCAGGTCGCCATTGTCGCGCCCGACAAGATCGGGGCCGCGCTGACGGCTATCGTCGAAATCACCCTCGACCACCAGGCGGCCGAGAAGATGCAGGAATTCGAGGTGCTGGTTGCCGCCGAGCCCGCCGTGCTGCAGTGCTACCGTGTGTCGCCCGGTCCGGACTTTGTACTGATCGTGCAGGTGGCCGACATGCCGGCGTACCACGCGCTGGCGCACCGGCTGTTTGCGTCGCACGCCAATGTGCGGAACGTGCGCAGCTTCTTCTCCATCCACCGCAGCAAGTTCGAGACGCGCATCGCCGTCTGAATTACTTCTTGACCTTGACCGGCCGCTTCCAGTTTTCGATCGTCACCTGCCTTGCCCGCGAGACGGTCAGCTTGCCTTCCGGCGCATCCTTGGTCAGCGTGGTGCCCGCGCCCAGCGTCGCACCCTTGCCGACACGGACCGGCGCGACGAGCTGAGTGTCGCTGCCGATGAAGGCATCGTCCTCGATCACCGTGCGGAACTTGTTGGCGCCGTCGTAATTGCAGGTGATGGTGCCGGCGCCAATATTGACGCGGGAACCGACATCCGCATCGCCCACATAGGCGAGATGGTTGGCCTTGCTGTGCGCGGCGATCCGGCTGTTCTTCACTTCGACGAAGTTGCCGACATGGACGTCCTCACCGAGTTCGGTGCCCGGGCGCAGGCGTGCGTACGGGCCGATGATCGAGGCGGGGCCGACGACCGCATCTTCAATATGGCAGAAGGGCTTGATGCTGGCGCCTTTTGCGATGCGCGCATTGCGGATCACGCTGTGCGCGCCGATACTTACGCCGTCTTCCAGTTCCACCCGCCCTTCGAATACGCAGTTGACATCGATGCTGACATCCCGGCCGCACACGAGCGAGCCGCGCACATCGAGGCGGCCCGGGTCGGCCAAGGTCACGCCCTGCTCGAGCAAGGCGTTGGCGATGTTGCGCTGATGGATACGCTCCAGCTCCGCCAGTTGCACCTTGCTGTTGACGCCGAGTGTTTCCCACTCGGCGGCAGGCTGCGCCGAAACGACGGGCACGCCGTCGGCCACGGCACGCGCCACGATATCGGTCAGGTAATACTCTTTCTGCGCATTGTTGTTGGACAGAGTAGCCAGCCATTTCTTCAGCCTGGCAGTCGGCGCGACCATGATGCCGGTGTTGATTTCGCGGATTGCGCGCTGCTGTTCGCTGGCATCTTTCTGCTCGACGATGCCCACGATGCTGCCGCCCTCGCGCAGGATACGCCCGTAGCCCGTCGGGTCGGGCAGGTCGATAGTGAGGATCGCCAACTTTTCCGTTCCCGCGCTGTCCAACAATTGCTGCAATGAATCCTTCGTTGTGAGCGGAACATCGCCGTACAACACCAGCGTCGGCACATCGTCGGACAGGTGGGGGAGCGCCTGCATGACGGCGTGGCCGGTGCCCAGTTGCGGCTCCTGCTTCGCGAAGCGGATGTCTTCGGCCCTGCATGCTTCCGGAACAGCCTCGCCGCCGTGCCCGTAAATCACGCACAGCCGGGTGGGGGAAAGGGTGCGTGCGGTGTCGATCACATGCGAGAGCAGCGGCTTGCCCGCCAGCGGATGCAGTACCTTGGGCAGTGCGGATTGCATGCGCTTTCCCATGCCCGCAGCAAGAATGACAATATTCATGGAAGATCAGAAGAAGTGGTGCAAAATTTTATCATGCGACCTGACCGGGCCTTTTTCGAACGCGCTGTGCTTTTCCTCCTGGCGATGCTGCTTGCCGGATGCAGCGCGCTGCGTCTCGGCTATGCCAACGGCGATACCTTTGTCTATTGGTGGCTGAACGGTTACGTCGACTTCGAGGACGAGCAAAAGCCCTGGGTCAAGGCGCATATCGACCGGCTGTTCGACTGGCACCGGACCACACAGTTGCCCGACTACGCGCAATTGCTCGAACAGGTCCAGCAGCGCCTGCAGCGCGGGCAGACCGCCCCGGACGAAGTGCGCGCCGATTTCAACGCCGTCCGCAAGCGCGCCGCGCTCGTCCTCGACAAGGCCGCGCCCGAACTCGCTGATCTTGCCCTGTCCCTGCAGCCGCAGCAGATCGCCAATCTCGAGAAAAAGTTTTCCTCCAATAACGACAAGTATCGTAAAGAGTATTTGCGCGGCAACATTGACGATCGTCAACAGCTTCGGTTCAAGAAGGTCATGAAGCAGGCGGAGTACTGGTTCGGCGATTTCAGCCAGGAGCAGGAGGCCAGCATCCGCAAGATGTCCGACGCTCGTCCGCTGGATTACGAGATCTGGATGGCGGAGCGCCTGCGCCGCCAGCAGGAGATGCTGCAGATGCTGCGCAAGATCCAGGCGGAGAAGCCACCCCGGGAGACGGTCTCCCGGATGATCCGGGAGTTTGTCGCGCGCAGCTTCGAGAACTTCACGTATGCCGAGAACAAGGCGTTCTTCGACGATTCAACCGATGGCATGGCGCGCATGATCGCCACCATCGTCAACGTGGCCACCCCCGAACAGAAGGCGCATGCGATCAAGCGCCTGCAGAAATGGATCGAGGATTGCCACGCGCTGGCGGGGAAAGCCTGATCAGTCCTCGTCCAGCCCGGCAAAGCGCACCACGTTGTTCGACGGCGGCGCGCACGGCTCTTCGTCGAACGCGATGTCGCCGTCGGGCACGGCTTCCCCGGTGACCTTCAAGTCCTTGAAATTGAACAGCTGGCTGTCCATCAGGTGCGACGGCGCGACGGTGGATAGCGCGGAGAAGATATTCTCCACGCGCCCCGGATGCTTCTTCTCCCATTCCCGCAACATGGCCTTGATCTGCTTGCGCTGCAGGTTTTCCTGGCTGCCGCACAGATTGCAGGGGATGATCGGGAACTGGCGCACTTCCGCGAAGCGTTCCATGTCCGCTTCCTTCACATAGGCCAGCGGGCGGATCACGATGTGCTTGCCGTCGTCCGATTGCAGCTTGGGCGGCATGCCCTTCAGCTTGGCGCCGAAGAACATGTTGAGGAAGAAGGTCTCGAGGATATCGTCGCGATGGTGGCCGAGCGCGATCTTGGTCGCGCCGAGCTCGTCGGCGACGCGGTACAGAATGCCGCGGCGCAGGCGCGAGCACAGCGAGCAGGTGGTCTTGCCCTCGGGGATGACGCGCTTGACGATGCTGTAAGTGTCCTGGTTTTCGATATGGAAGGGCACACCGATCTTCGTCAGGTACTCCGGCAGCACATGCTCCGGAAAGCCCGGCTGCTTCTGGTCGAGGTTGACCGCGACGATGTCGAAATGGATGGGCGCCCGTTCGCGCAGCGTCAGCAGAATGTCGAGCAGGCCATAGCTGTCCTTCCCGCCCGACAGGCAGACCATCACCTTGTCGCCATCCTCGATCATGTTGAAATCGC
This sequence comes from Noviherbaspirillum sp., assembly GCF_035654295.1. Lineage (GTDB taxonomy): Bacteria > Pseudomonadota > Gammaproteobacteria > Burkholderiales > Burkholderiaceae_D > Noviherbaspirillum. The sequence goes on from NZ_DASRXF010000134.1 coordinate 9,095, forward strand.
CGATGGCCTGGCCGACCAGGCGGCACAGGCGCTTGTGCAGCTTGTTGTTCTCGTAGGCGATCTTTTCCGCCTTCTTCGCGCCGGCGGCAGTGTCGTTGTGCAGGACTTCGTTCATTTCGCTTCTCATCTTCACTGCTTGATGTGGATCACTTCCACGCCCACGGCATCGCAATCCGGATAGACGTCCGGCTTTTCGGTCGACACCCGCACCGCGCGCACCTTGGGATGCGACAGCATTGCGCGCGCCACGTCGTCGCACAGGGTTTCCTGCAAGTGGATGTGGCCCTGGGCCATGCGCCGGGCGATGGTGTCGCGCATGAAGTCGTAGTCCACGACTTCGACCAGGTGGTCTTCCTTCGGCGTCGATTCCGACAGCGGGATGAAGAGATCGACATTGACCAGCACGCGCTGTTCACCCTTCTTTTCGAATTCGTGGACGCCGATGTTGATCATCACCTCGTAGTTGCGGAGGAACAGGCGCCGGCAGTCGGCAAGGGCGGGGTGCGAAAGGGAGGAAAGCATGATTTCAGGTTTAAGTTGCAACGAACATCACGTCGCGTTGCAGGGGGATCAAATGCTGGCCGCCGTCGACCAGCAAGGTGGTGCCGGTCATCGACTGATTTTCGGCGGCAAAACAGACAGCGCTGGCGACATCCTCCGGGGTGCTGGAACGGCCCAGCGGAGTCATCTTGTACGCCTTGGCGAAACCTTCCTCGGTCTGGTCGCCGGAGACCAGCGTCAGGCCGGGGGCGACGCCGACCACGCGCACCTTCGGCGCCAGCGCTTGCGCCAGCACTGTGGTCGCTGTGTGCAGGCCGGCCTTCGACAGTGTGTAGGAAAGGAAATCGGGATTCAGGTTGAACAGCTTTTGGTCGAGCAGGTTGACGACCACCGACTGCGCGCCTTCAGGCGTCGCGGCGTGCAGCGCGCGCGCCAGGACGAGCGGCGCGCCGAGGTTGGCATGCATGTGCCGGTCCAGGTTGGCAAAGCGGAAATCGGCGGCGCTATCGCTCTCGAACAGCGAGGCGTTGTTCACGACGCAGGTGACGCGGCCAAGCGCTTCCGCCGCCCGGCCCAGCAAGCCGTTCACCGCCTGCTCGTCGGCCAGGTCGCATTGCAGGGCGGCGGCGCGGCGGCCGAGCTGCTCGATCTCGCGCACCGTGGCCATTGCTTCATCAGCCGACCGGCCGTAATGCACCGCCACGTCCCAGCCGCGCTGCGCGAGGGCGAGCGCGATGCCGCGCCCGAGCCGCTTCGCGGCGCCGGTGACGAGTGCAACTTTGCTGTTTCCAGTGGTCATAGAGATGTTCCGGTTCCGATGGATGTTGTCATTCCATTCACGGGCGGGCTTCCTGCGGTCCGGATTTGTTCACAAGCGCAGGGCCGATTTCAATACAATACCGAGCATGCAACTTCACCTGCCTGAACCCTCTCTGGACGCGCAGAGCGCGTCGCGCGCCCTCCACGATCTCATCGCCAGCGACATCGACGCCCGCTCGGGATGGATTCCGTTTGCCCGTTACATGGAGCAGGTGCTATATGCGCCCGGGCTGGGCTATTACAGTGGCGGGGCGGCAAAACTCGGTAAAGACGGTGATTTTACAACCGCGCCCGAGATTACGCCGCTTTTCGGCGCCGCCCTGGCCCAGGTTGCGGCCGGCCTGATGGCGCAGAGCGCACCGCGCATCCTGGAATTCGGGGCAGGGACGGGAAAACTGGCCTTCGACATCCTTTCCGAGTTGAAATCCGCCGGCATCACGGTCGACAGTTACCAGATTGTCGACCTGTCGGGCGAACTGCGCGCACGCCAGGAGGAGACCTTGCGGGATTTCCCGCAGGTTTCCTGGCTCGATCGCATGCCGGGGTCGTTTTCCGGCGTGGTCGTCGGCAATGAAGTGCTCGATGCCATGCCGGTGCACCTTGTCGTCAAGACGGCGCAGGGCTGGATGGAGCGGGGCGTCTGCCTGTCGGACGGCCGCTTTGTCTTCGCCGACCGCCCATGCGACGCCGCGCTCACGGCGCAGATCCCGGACGCCGAGGAACTCCCCGAAGGCTATCTGACGGAGGTGCATCCGGTCGCCGCCGGCTTCATGCATTCGCTCGCCGCCATGATCGCCGCCGGGGGCGCCGGCGCGGCGATCCTGATCGACTACGGTTTTCCTGCGCGCGAGTACTACCTCGACCAGCGCAGCCAGGGCACGCTGATGTGCCATTACCGCCACCACGCGCACCCCGATCCTTTCTACCTGCCGGGGCTGCAGGACGTGACTGCTCATGTCGACTTCACCGCCATGGCGCGCGCCGCCATCGACGGCGGCCTCGAATTGCTCGGCTACACCACGCAAGCCGCCTTCCTGCTCGACGCGGGCATCGGCGACCTGCTGCTGCGCACCTCGCCGGAAGAACAGCTGCGCTACCTGAAGCAGGCAAACGCGGTGCAGAAGCTGGTCTCGCCGGCCGAGATGGGCGAGCTGTTCAAGGTGCTGGTGGTGGGCAGGAATGCCGCACTGCCCGGCAAGTTTGCCCGCAACGACCGCAGCCATCGCCTATGATACGCTTGCCCATCTTCCCTTACAGACGCGAGACAGCATGCTACGTTGGGTCCTGACCATATTTCTCGCGCTGATCGTGTTTTCGGCGGCGATGCCCTGGCTGGAAAAGCTCGGCATCGGGCGCCTGCCGGGCGACGTCCGCTTCAAGCTTTTCGGCCGCCAGGTGTTTTTGCCGTTTGCCTCGACCGTGGTCTTGTCGATGATCGCGGTCGGCATCGGCAAGTTGCTATAGGAGCCGCCATGATCCGCTGGGTTGTTGTCGTTTTCCTCGGATTGTTCATCTTTTACCCGCTGCTGCCGTGGTTTGACCGCCTGCGCGTCGGCCGCATGCCCGGCGACGTGCTGTTCAAATTGCGCGGCGTCGTCTTTTGCCTGCCGTTCGGCTCCACGCTTGTCTGGTCCGCCGTGATCTTCCTGATTGCGGAAATCGTCAGCCTCACCTGCCCCAACTGCTGAGCAAGCTCAGGCGGACGCGGGCGCAAGCTTCTATACTGACGGCTCTTCCCGCTTACCGTCCCGGATGCAGCCCACCTTCGAACAGCTCAGCCAGCGCTACGGCAGCCGCTACCGGTGGCTGGTGCTGCTCACCGTCATGATCGGCTCGATGGCGTCGATCATGTCTTCCACCATCGTCAACGTCGCCGTGCCGGACCTGAGCCGGCATTTCGTCCTCGGGCAGGAGCGGGCGCAATGGGTATCCGCCGGCTTCATGCTGGCCATGACGCTATCGATGCTGACCACGCCGTGGTTCCTGTTGCGTTACGGCCTGCGCCGCACCTATGCGGGCGCGATCCTGCTCCTGCTGATCGGCGGTATTGTCGGCGGCTTCAGCGTCAACTATCCGATGCTCTTGTCCATGCGCGTGGTCGAGGGGCTGGCGGCCGGCATCCTGCAGCCCATTCCGTCCATCGTCGTGCTGCGCGCCTTCGACAAGCACGAGCAGGGCAGGGCGATGGGCATTTTCGGCTTCGGCGTCGTGCTGGCGCCGGCGATCGGTCCAAGTGTGGGCGGCTTCCTCGTCGAACTGTTCGGCTGGCGCTCGATCTTCTTTGTCGTTGTGCCGTTCTGCGTGGTCGTGCTGTTCATGATCCGGCGCCTGCTTGCGGTGAATTCGCGCCTGATGGGAGAGGCCAGCGCGCTCGACTGGAAGGGCTTGCTGCTCGCCTCCGTCGGCACCATCGGGCTGCTCAACGGCCTCGTCCACCTGCACGATGGATTCCTGCAATCAGTCCCGATGATCGGCATCGGGCTGGCGGCGACGGCCGGCTTCGTCATGTATCAACTGCGCACCGAGAACGGCCTGATGAACATGGGCCTGTTCCGCTATCCGCAGTTTGCGGCGGGCGCACTCGTCGCATTCATTTACGGCGCGGGGCTGTTCGGTTCGACTTACCTGCTGCCGGTTTACATGCAGATGGCGCTGCATTACGCGCCCTCGCAGGCCGGCCTGATCCTGCTGCCCGCGGGGGTGGTGCTGGCCTTCACGATCATCATCGCCGGCAGGCTGGCCGACCGTTTTCCGCCCAACCTGCTGGTGTCGATCGGGCTCGTCCTGCTGGCGCTCTCGTTCGGCTTGATGGCCATCGGCTCGTCCGCCACCGGCTATTTCACGCTCATGGCCTGGGCCATCATCGGCCGCATCGGCCTCGGCTTCGTCCTGCCCTCCCTGAGCCTGGGAGCGATGCGCGGCGTCGAGACCGGCCTGATCGCCCAGGGGGCGAGCATCATCAATTTCCTGCGGCAGCTCGGCGGCGCCATCGGCGTCAGCGTGGTCGGCATCGTGCTCGAATGGCGGCTTGCGGTGTACCAGGGCGGCGCGTCGCAGGAGGCGAGCGTGAGGGCGTTCAACGAAACCTTCCTGCTGGTCGCCCTGTTCTGTGCGCTGGCCGTCGCCGCCGCCGTCCGGATGCGGACACCCGGCGAGTGAAACCGGCCCGGACGGGTTTGCTTTTCGCCCGGGGAGTGGTATTTTGGCACCCTCGGGGCGGGGAAACCCGCGCAAATATTGGCGTTGCACGGATTGGGAATACATGAGTTCGCTTCGTAGTCTGACCGCATTGATCGTCGAGCCGCACTCCGGCATGCGCGCCAGTCTCCACAACATGCTCAACCTGTGCGGCATCACCAAGATCGACCATGCCGTCAGTTCCGGCACCGCCATCCGCCCCCTCAAGAACAAGTCCTACGACCTGATCCTGTGCGAATACGATCTCGGCGA
>NZ_DASRXF010000135.1:0-3555 GCF_035654295.1 Noviherbaspirillum sp.
CGCTGCCGCCGGCGACCGCATGGCCGTGCACCTTCGCGATCGTCGGCTTCGGGCTGCGCCACAGGCTCATGAAGTCTTCGGTGTTGCGCTTCATGTAGGCATAGTCTTCCATCGGGTCCCAAGGGAATTTTTCCTGCTGGCAGGGATGGTCGACCTGGCCCTGGCCGAAGTACTGCAGGTCATAGCCGCCGCAGAAGCCCTTGCCCGCGCCTTCCACCACGATCACGTGCACTTCGCTGTCGGCATTGGCCCAGTCGACCGCTTCGCGAATGTCGCGCGGCATGTCTTCATTGATCGCGTTCAGCCGCTCCGGGCGGTTGAGCTTCAGGCGGGCGACGCGGGGATTGACGGGGTCCTTGTCGATGACGACGGATGGGAATGCGGGCATGCTTGTCTCCTTGTTTTTTCTGTCGGACACGACCGGAACGGGTTGTTCCGGCCTGGCGGTACGACCGTTATTTTGCACCGAACGGGATTTGCCGTCTCGGCAACAGGACAAGGCAGTGTTTCCGCGATAAGGCAACTGGCATGAGTCCTGCAAGGGTGTGCGGTACGGATGCCGCATTGCTGTTTTGGCCGGCACCCGCTTCCTGCAGGAGGTGCAATCATGCGTGCGAACATTCTTTCCCTGTTGTCGCTATCCCTGACCGGCTGCGTCGCGTTCACCACGTCTGGCACTCAGGAAACAGTCCTGTTTTCTCCGACGCTGGAGACACCCGTCGAAAGCGCCCGGCCGGTGCTGAAGCCGCATGAGGGCGTGCCGCTGGCGATTGAGTTCGCGTGTCCGGACCGGCTCGGCACGCTGATGACGTCTTACGTGATTCCCTTGCCGCCCGTCATCCCGGCCGGCGCCGTGTTCGAACCCGTGTCCTACCTGCGCGTGCGGACGCCGGAAGGGGCGGAAACAGTGTTGGCGCATACGCGCATTGTTACGCAGCAGGGAAACGCGATACCGCTGTCCGATGCGCGACCGTTCAGACGCACGATCGGCAATGACGGCAGCGTGGAAACCACGTACGCATTGAACAAGGAATGCGCGGCCTTCAATGGCGGAGTGCTGGAGGTCGCGGGCTTTTCCTACAACAACAAGTCCTATCCGGCATCGCAGTCGCGGCTGCAGTTCGACTCGCGTATCACGGCCGACGTCGGCTGGTGGCCGCCCGCCTTGTTCAACGGCGGTGAGCCGCTGCACGGGGCCGTGCCGGACCGACATGAAATGCCGGCGCAGTAAGCGCAGGCGCCTGCTCCGCCATGCCGGCTGCGGCAAGCGGATCAGGCGAGACGCTACCGTCATGGGTAAATGGGCGCCGCCGGCGCCCATCCCTGGGTCAGCTGTACGACTTCAGCGCTTCGACGCCGCCTTCTGCTTCGGCGCCGCATTCTGCTGCGCCCGCGCCGCCCTGGCCGTTTCCGGCGACGCCGGCAGCAGTTGCCCGCGCAGGTCGCCGAAATAGGTCTGCGCATAGGTATGCAGGTTGAAGTAGAGCGCGCCCTCCCGCGCCAGCTGCGCCACCCCGGAAACGGTGGCCGCCTTTGCCGGCTTGCCGCCGGTAAGCGACGGTGCGGCAACCAGGCAGCCGGCCAGCGCCTGGCCTTCCACGGTGCTGTCGCCCTGCGCGCTCCGGGCGACGACCTGGTCGGTGATTTCGACGGACAGCACGCCTTTCTTGAAGCTCTTCTGGAGGTCGGTGATCTGGCCAAAGTCGATCAGCACCGGCCCAAGGTTGTCGGGCTTGCCGCAGTGGATATGGAACAAATTGACGTCCTCGGCGCGGATGCCTTCAATCTTGACGTCAACATAGGCGCGGCTCATGTCATTGCGGAAGCGCAGCACGCCGTGGCCGCGATGGCCTTCGAGATCACGCTGCACACGGTTCTTCGAAGGCGCGGTCGAACGGAATTCCTGCGGCGCGTTGGCCGGCGTGTCCTGCTCTTCGCCTGCTTCCTGCAGCGGGCTCATGTATGACTCGAACACTTCCCCGATCATGCTCCCGCGTTGCGGGTAAAGCGCCACCGGCCTGAGCGGCGACGACACCTGCGCCGTCGCAGTGGTTTTCGCTGAGGAATGCACGTGGCCCTGGGCGAACGCCGCGCCCGTCACGACCATGAGCGCGGCGCCTAGCACCGCAGCGTGGCCGCTCAACTTTTCATTTTTCATATCCAAACAAGACTCCCTGGTTGTTATTGAAACGGCAGGCCCGCAGCGGGATCCTGCCGGTCCGGGATATTGCGGGAGCCGGGGAGGAATGCATATACTGCATTTGCAGTATATGCATTACCATGGCCATGCCGCCTGAAAGCATCCGCGATAACCCGACCAGAACAAAGGTGACGCCCTTGGCAAGGTCGATCGACCCGACCCTGGAGAATCGCACCGCGGCGCTGGAAGATGCGCGGTTGCTCGCTACCGTCAAGGAGGAATGACGGTGGTGGCGCGGCGCACGCAAGGAAAGCGGCAACACGCCTTCACTACTGGTATCTGACCGCCCCATATTTGTGGTATTTGCACTTTTCATCCGGCGCATGTTTAATTTCGGGACGGCGGTGCTATTGCTTGCCCGTCCCTGCTTGTATCCCGACCCGGTTCATTCAACAACCAACATCGATAACACGGAGCGCATATTGAACCTCGCTTTCAAACGCTTGATCGCACTGATCCTCGTTACCTTCACCGCCACCGCCTTGGCCGCGAAAGACCCGGCCGACCTGGAAGAGACGGAAGAGCATCCGGAAATCACCCGCTTCCCCGGCTTCTACATCGATAACAGCAAGCGCAACGACTTCAATGAATTCCAGTTCGCCAGCAAGGCCAACCCGGACGATGGCGAAACCAAGGAAGGCAAGTACTGGTTCATCGACTACATCCTGAAGGAAGGCGTGCGCCAGCCGAGCACGGTGGAGCTGATCCGCAACTACGAGAACGCCTTCAAGAAGGCCGGCGGCAGCCTGGTGCGGCGACATGGCGAAGTCGCGGTGTTCCGCGTGCCGCGTCCAGACGGCGAGCGCTGGGTGCAGATCAGCGTCGACAACGGCGGCTACCGCTACCAGCTGCATATCGTCGACGTCGCCGCAATGGCGCAAAAGGTCGAGTTCTCGGCGGGCGAAATGGCGGCCGCGATCAAGGCCACCGGTTTCGTGGCGCTGAACGGCATCGTGTTCGATACCGGAAAGGCGACCATCAAGCCGGAATCGGAAGCGCTGCTGGCGGAAGTGGTGTCGCTGCTGAAGAACGACAGGCAGCTGAAGCTGTCGGTGGAAGGCCATACCGACAATGTCGGCGACAAGAAGTCCAACGCCGAACTCTCCTTGAAGCGCGCCGAAAGCGTGGTGAAGTACCTGGAAGGCAAGGGAATCGACGCCAGGCGCCTCAAGTCCGCCGGCAAGGGCGACGCGGCGCCGGTTGCGGACAACCGCACGGATGCCGGCAGGGCCAGGAACCGGCGCGTGGAGCTGGTGAAGTTCTGATTTTTCGACCAGAATGGCGGGTCGCGGCGTTTCAGGATGAGAACGGCGCCGCGCGCGACGGGCAGGCGGTGCGCAAAGCGAACGCTGCGA
>NZ_DASRXF010000136.1:0-2466 GCF_035654295.1 Noviherbaspirillum sp.
GATGTCGTCGATGTCGGTCGAGGATCCGTACCAGGCGAGGATTTTTCCATCGCCATCCTTGAGCGGCACGCCGTGCGAGAGGAACCAGCGGTAGCGGCCGTCGGCGCCGCGTCCGCGGTGTTCGATGCGGTAGTCCTCGCCGGTGCGCAGCGCGTGCTCGAGCGCGCGCTGCGTGGCGGCAACATCGTCGGGATGGATGGGCGCCACATATTCGGAGCCGAGCTTCATTTGCGGACCGACGTACTGGCGAAAGCGCTCATTGACGTAGGTAAGGGTGCCGTCGGGCGACATGGACCACACGAGCTGCGGCATGGAATCGGTGATCAGCCTGAAGCGCTGTTCGCTTTCCTCCAGCGCCTGCCGGGCATGGAGGTGCTCGGTCATGTCGCGCAGGAAAAAGACCGAGCCCGCGAGCCTGCCTCCTTCGTGCAATGGAGTAAGAGTGCCTGCCATCGTGATGCAGCTACCGTCCTTCCGCACGAAGGTCTCGACATGTCCGAGAAGGGTGCCGCCGTCGGCGGCGGCACGGCCGAACGGACAATTGGCGCCAGGCGGCCGGATCACTTCATGCAGGTGCTTGCCGGTCAATTCCTCACGGGAATAGCCGAATACCCTTTCCGCCGCCGGGTTGGCGTAGACCACGCGCCCGTCCGGATCCTTGACGAAGATGGGATCGACGGCGTTTTCGGCTATGGCGCGATAGGTATCGATAGGCGGCGGCAACGCGTTTCCTTGGCGTGGCGAAGGGTTTGTTCGTGTGCTGGAGGGCAGTTGTGGTTTCGACCAGTCCGGACGCGCAAGGTTCTTTCAGGCAGCTTCGCCATGCAGCGTCCTTTTCCAAAATTGATTGACTCAGATCAACCGGCACCCGTGCATTTGCAGCGTGGTGTGCCTATAGTGGACGCAAGGGTTCCTGCCGGCCGGGCATGGCCGGTGACCCCCTTGATGGGAGGACACCATGTACAACAGGATTCTGATCCCCACCGATGGTTCCCGCCTGGCCGATCTCGCCGCGCTCGCGGGAGTCGAGTTCGCGTCCATGTGCGACGCCGCGGTCGTGGGGCTGTACGTCGCGCCGGAATACCAGTATCCGGTCAGTATCGAAATCATTCCCCCGTCCTATCCAACGGAAGAAGAATACCTGGCGGCCACGCGCAAGACGGGCGGCGAGTACCTAGCGGGACTATGCAGCGCGGCGGCGGAGGCGGAGCTGGAAGTGAAGGGGCTGACGGCCTATTCGAACAAGCCCGCGCAAAAGATCGTCGAGGTGGCAAGGGAGCAGGACTGCGACCTGATCTTCATCGGCTCGCACGGCCGCAGCGGCATCGAGCAGCTCCTGCTCGGCAGCGTCACGTCGAAGGTGCTGTCCCTGTGCGACATTCCGGTGCTGGTTTACCGCAGGAGAAACGACACGACCTGAAGAAGGAGGATGACATGTCCTACAAGACCATCATCGTGCATGCCGAAAAGAGCCGGCATGCGAAGCAGGTGATTGCGCTGGCGGCATCGATCGCGGCGCAGGAAGAGGCGCACCTGGCCGGCATCGCCGCCACGGGCGTGTCCCGCTACATCTACCAGTCCGGCATGATCGACCCGATGGCGCCGGCCGCATCGGACCACCTTGCCCGGCACCTGGACGCGCTGCACGAGCGTGCGCGGGCGGCACTGGACGATTTCGAGACGCAGATGCAGGGATCGGAAGTGCGCTCCTGGGAAGGTGCGCTGATCGACGACGAAGCGGGCGCCGGCCTCGCGCTGCGCGGGCGCTACAGCGATTTGCTGGTACTCGGCCAGGTCGACCGCGATCAGCCCTCGCCGGTCGTGATGCCGGACTTTCCGGAATATGTCGTGCTCAACGCCGGCCGCCCGGTGCTGGTGGTGCCCTTTGCCGGGCACTTCGACCACGTCGGCAAGCGCGTGCTGGTGGCCTGGGACGCGGGCGTCGCGGCTACCCGTGCCGTCGTCAATGCGATCCCGATGCTGCGCCGGGCTGACCTCGTCGAGGTGGCAGTGTTCAACGCGGAAGATGCCGGCGACGCACACGGCGATATCGCCGGTGCCGACATTGCGCTGTATCTCGCCCGCCACGGCGTCAAGGTGGACGTGATCCGGCAAAGGACGCGCATCGATATCGGCAGTTCGCTGCTGTCGCTGGCGGCGGACCTCGGCTCCGACATGATCGTGATGGGTTGCTACGGGCATTCGCGCTTGCGCGAAATCCTGCTGGGCGGCGTCACCCGCACCATGCTGCAATCGATGACGGTGCCGGTGCTGATGTCGGCCTAGCGCAGGTGCGGCGGCGTCTGCCTGATGGCCGCCGCAAAGGCCTTGTGCGCCTCCACGTCCACCGGCTTGTAGACGATGCGTTCAGCCGGAGGATAGCCGGCGACATTGTTGCAGTTTTTCAGGTCGCGCTGCGGCCGCACCGGGCGCGGGACGAATCCGCCGCCGCAGTTCGGGCATACG
>NZ_DASRXF010000137.1:0-11785 GCF_035654295.1 Noviherbaspirillum sp.
CACCTGCACGGCCAACCCGACGCAGACCGGATGCGCAGTAGTCTTGCCCCCGCTTTCGAGCTGCACCGCCAATCCGACCCAGAGCGGCTGCTCGGTCGTACTGCCCAGCCTGACGAGCTGCACGGCCAATCCGTCGCAAACCGGCTGCTCGGTCGTGCTGCCCAGCCTGACGGTCTGCACCAGCAACCCGTCGCAAACCGGCTGCTCGGCCGTGCTGCCGACCGTGGATGCCTGCACTGTGAACCCGCAGCAGCCCGGCTGCTCTGCGGTGCTGCCCACACTGTCTGCCTGCACAAGTGCTCCCTCGCAGCCCGGCTGCTCGGCCGTGCTGCCCAGCATGGCGAGCTGCACGAGCACGCCGACCCTGCCCGGCTGCACGGCGGTGCTGCCGACGCTGGCGCAATGCTCGGCCACGCCGTCGCTGGAAGGCTGTTCCGCGGTGCTGCCGGCAGTGAACAAGTGCGTGACCAATCCGACCCTGCCCGAGTGCCAGGCGGTATTGCCGCCGCCGACCGGCGGCACCGACGGCGGCACGCCTGCCCCCACCCCGGCCAAGGCCATCAGCGACTCGGTGGCCCGCACCGCCAACACGGTGGTGGCGACCACGGCCAAGGCGCAGGCCTCGACTACCCGTCAGGCTGGCAGCGGCAGTGCCTCCGGCGGCGGATCGGGCGAGCAGGCACCGAACAAGGGTGAAGAGCGCAAGGACGAGAAGAAGACCACGTCCACGGCGGAAGACAGCGGAGCGAAGAAGAATGAACCAGCCACAAAGATGTATTGCAACTAAGCCGCCGCTGTTTACCACAGCGTTGTTTGCCGCGGCGCTGCTGGGCACGGCACCGGCATGGGCGGGACCGGTGGGCACGGTGGTCAACCTGAGCGGCGCGCTGCTGGCCAAGAAGGCCGATGGCACGGCCAAGGTGCTGTCGGTGAAATCGTCGGTGGAGCAGGGCGACATGCTGGTGAGCGAGAAGGACACCTACGCGCGCATCCGCTTCATCGACAACAGCGAAATCACGCTGCGGCCGAACTCGCAGCTGAAGATCGACAACTTCAGTTTCGAGGAAGACAAGCCGGAGCAGGACAATGCAGCCTTCAACCTGGTCAAGGGCGGACTGCGGGCGGTGACGGGGACGCTGGGCAAGCGCAACAAGGAAAAGTTCGGGATGAACACGCCGACGGCGACGATCGGCATTCGCGGCACGATCTTCATTGCGGAGTACATCGCGCCGAGCGAGGCGGCGTTGGCCGCGTACGGCATGGCGAGCGTGGCCGCGGCCAGTTACACCGACGCGCGCAGCGACATGCCGATGGCGGTGCCGCTGCAGGTGCTGCCGCCACTGGCGCAGGCACCGGCAGTGCCAGGTGCGAGCAGCAGCCGCGCGCCGGGCCTGTACGTGCAGGTGCTGGACGGCATGATCCACCTGACCAACCAGGGCGGCACACAAAACTTCGCGGCGGGGCAGTTCGGCTACACGCCGAGCTTCTCGCAGCCGCCGGTGATACTGCCGTCCAACCCGGGAATCCAGTTCACGCCGCCGCCGGCCTTCTCCACCGGCTCGGGCAGTCAGACAGGATCAGGCGGGCCCGGCGGCAGCGATGCCGTCGATTGCGTGGTGAGGTAGACATGCAGGCCGCACCGATACCAGACAGCTTCACGCTCATGGGCGCCGGCACGGCGTTCAGGGAAAAGATCTGCGACATGATCGCGGAGTCGCGCTTGTTCATGGATCTCGACTGGAAGGATATCGAGGCGCTCGCCGGTTTCGTGCAGTGTTACGAGGTGAGTGCCGGCACGATCATTTTCAAGGAAGGCGATCCCGGCAGCTATATGTGCCTGCTGGTGCAGGGGGAGGTCGAGATCTTCAAGTATGACCAAGAAGGCAAGCCGCACCGCATCGTGCAGATTCAGCGCGGCAAGACGGTGGGGGAAATGTCGATTGTCGACGGCGAGCCGCGTTCGGCCACCTGCATCGCCTCCCAGCCCAGCGTGCTGCTGCTCCTGACCAAGGACAGCTATCACCGCATGATGCACGACCGGCCGGTGCTGGCCTTGCACATCCTTTCCAAGTTGGCCAAGCTGGTCAGCCAGCGCCTGCGCGGCGTGAGCGGGCAGCTCGTGGAGTATCTCGGCCCCGAGCGGCGTAGGAATGCGCCGCTGGTGACCTGATCACTTGATGCAGACGGCGCGGACCTGTTTGATGTCCGTGATGCCCGACAACACCTTCTCGATGCCGTCCATCTTCAGCGTCAGCATGCCGTCCTCCAGGGCGGCGGCCAGCATCTGCGCCACGCGTGCGTGTTCCTGGATCAGCTTCTTCAGGCCATCGGTACCGAGCATCAGCTCGTGCAGGCCGACGCGGCCCTTGTAGCCGCCGTTGCACTCGTCGCAACCCACGGCGCGGTACAGCTTGAACTTGCCGTCGCTGCCAGCGTAGTTCTTCTTCCAGGTGTTGAGCACGCCCTCGTAACCAGCGTTCTCGTCCTCCTTGAAGGACTGCGTGTTGCGCAACTCTTCGCAATATTCGGCCAGCAGCAGGCGTAGTTCCTCTTCCGAAGGTTCGTAGGCCGCCTTGCAATGCGAGCAGAGGCGCTTGGCAAGACGCTGGGCGAGTACGCCGAGCAGGGCGTCCGCGAAGTTGAACGGGTCCATGCCCATGTCCAGCAGGCGGATGATCGATTCCGGGGCACTGTTCGTGTGCAGCGTCGCGAACACCAGGTGGCCGGTGAGGGATGCCTCGATGCCCATCGACACGGTTTCCTTGTCGCGCATTTCGCCGACCATGATCACGTCCGGGTCTGCACGCAGGAAGGCACGCATCGCGGTCGCGAAGTCCAGGCCGCTCTTGCGGTTGACCTGCACCTGGCGCAAGCCCTTCTGCGTGATTTCCACCGGGTCTTCCGCGGTCCAGATCTTGGTTTCCGGGGTGTTCAGGAAGTTGAGCACCGAGTGCAGCGTCGTGGTCTTGCCCGAGCCTGTCGGACCGCACACGAAGAACAGGCCGTAGGGCTTGCTGACGGCGGTCTTCAGGCGCTCCAGGTTGTGCGGCAGCACGCCCAGCTTGTCGAGGGGGATCGGTTCGCCGGCGGCAAGGATACGCATGACGATGTCTTCGACGCCGCCCGCGGAGGGAATGGTCGCCACGCGCAGTTCGATGTCGAGCGGAGCGTATTTCTTGAACTTGATCTTGCCGTCCTGCGGCTTGCGGCGCTCGGAAATGTCGAGATCGCACATGATCTTGATGCGGGCCGACAGCGCATTGCGGTAGCTTGCCGGGATCTCGATGTAGGGCTCGAGCGATCCGTCCTTGCGGAATCGGATCATTGTCTTTTCCTTGCCCGGGCGCGGTTCGATGTGGATGTCTGACGCATTCTGCCGATAGGCGTCGATGATGATCTTGTTGACCAGCTTGACCAGCTCGTTCTCGGCCGCGGCGGAAAGGTCGGCTTCGGACAGGTCCGATCCCTCGTCGTCGCCGTCGTCCATGCCCGACAGCAGGTCGCCGACGGAGGTGAGGTCGCCCTCGGCGCCGTAGAACTGGTCGATGGTCTGGCGGAAATCGCGGTTGGTCGTCACGCGATAGGACAGCTTCGCTTTCGGGAAGACGTTGTTGATGACGCGCGCGTTGCGTACATGCTCGGGATCGATGGCGAGGATGACCATGCCTTCCTTGCCTTCCTCGATCGGCACCCACATGTTCTGCTCGACGAACTCGCGCTTGAGGTTCTTGAGCAGGTCCACCGGCTTGACGCGGTCGGCCTTGTGCGCTTCGTAGGGCACGCCGAAATGCTTGGACAGCGCCTGCCCGATCGCCGCCGTCTTGACCTGGAATTCCTTGATCAGGATTTCCTCGATGTCCTCGTTCTTGCGCCGCGCCGAACGCGTCGCCAGTTCCAGTTCGGCGGCGGACAGCACCGACTCTTCCACCAGCACGCTGTACTTCGAGCGGATCAGCGGCGTCGGTTTCAGACGCTGGGTGTAGGCGATGGCCAGCGTCTTGCACAGTTCCTTGATGCCTTCCTCCGCAATCGCGCTGAAGGGTTCCCCGTCGCGGTTGTTGATCAGCTGGATAGCGCCGAGCAGCTCGTTCTTCCCTTCATCGATCAGTGGGGCAACCAGCATCTGCTTGGTGCGATAGCCGGTCGCCTGGTCGACGCCGCGCTGGAAGTGCAGGTCGGGCGAATGCGACTTCAGTTCGGTGTCGTCGTAGACGTCGCGCAGGTTGAGCACGCGGCGCGACAGCGCGGTATACCCGGCCAGGCTCTGGGACGAGATCGGCAGCTTGAAATCCTTGAACGAATTCAGGCCGGTCTTGATCTTGGAGACGATGCAGGTCTTGTCGTCGCTGAGCACGTACAGCGTGAGACGGTCGGCGTTGAACAGGTCGCAGATGTCCTGCGACAGGTCCATCATGATTTCGTCGAGGTTGCTGGTCGCGTGGATCTTGTTGGTGACTGCCTGCAGTTTCTTGAAGAACGCCAGCCGGATATTGACGTCGTCGGGAGTGCCTCGTTGTGTTCCAAGAACCGCGCTCATGAGTGGTCGTCCATCAGGGGAAGTTTCATATTTATTAATATCGCCCCGTGAGATTCGGCGCGATCCGCCATTGCGGCGATCCTTTCATCATAAAGGATTGCGTTGCGAAAATGTATCACCGGGGCACGCTTAATTTTCCTCTGCCGGCTTGGGACCACGAAAAAGCCGCAATTCCGTGGATTCGGTCTACAATCATTCAAAAAAGCAAAGGGGGGAGCGTGATGAGCTCGCTTTTTGCGGCGTACCTCAAGGCGCCGCACACAACACACTGCCCGGTACTCCCGGGCGTCGCAAAATGAGATTGCAGGTACTTGGATGTGCAGGAGGGATCGGCGGGCGCGAGCGCCTCACCACCAGCCTGCTGGTAGATGACGATATTCTCCTGGATGCAGGCACCGGGCTCACCAGTCTCGCCATCGACCAGCTGATCCGCATCGAGCACGTGTTCATCACGCATTGCCATCTCGACCATGTGGCCGGTCTCGCCTTGCTGGTCGATTCCGTGCAGGGCAAGAAATCCCGGCCGATCACGGTGCACGCGACGGAGAAGGTCATCGCCTCGCTCAAGAAGCACCTGTTCAACTGGGTCCTGTGGCCGGACTTCGCCGCCATCCCGAGCAGCGAGAACCCGTCGCTGCGCTGGGAAACCGTGGAGCCGGGAGAGTTTATCGACATCGATGGCCGACGCCTCGCCCCCCATTCCGTCAACCATACGGTCGGCTCGGTCGCCTACATGGTGACGAACGCAAAGTCAGGGTTCCTGTTCTCCGGCGACATGTCGTCCACGCCGGAACTCTGGACCGCCCTCGAATCCGAGAAAAAGCTTGCCAAGGTCATCGTCGATTGCTCGTTCACCAATGCGGACATGGAGCTGGCCGCCAAGTCCATGCATTTCTGCCCGCGTTCCCTGATCGAAGACATCCGCGGCACCGCGCATTCCATCGAGTTCCTGATTTATCACCTGAAGCCGGGACAGGAAGACCAGATCATGCGCGAACTGGCGGAGGAAGGCGGCGGCCGTCCCTTCCGCGCGCTCAAATGCGGAGACGAATTCGTCTTCTGATTCAACTTTTTGATTGATGCTGCGGCAGCCAGCGAGGTTGCGTCGATGCGCCTGCCGCACTGCAACTGCAACCACTGCCGGGATGCCGGGGCAACCGGACAATAATGAGTGACTCGAGTTACACCGATATCGCACAGCGGCTGGAGCAACTGACCGAACTCAGCGTCGAGCTCAGCACCAACCACGACATGCCGCTGCTCCTGGAAAGGATACTGAAGGCGGCAAAGGCCATGACGCACGCGGACGGCGGAACGCTGTACCGCACACGCGAAGACAAGCAGGCTCTGTGCTTCAACATCTCGATCAACGACACACTGGGCATGTACCAGGGCGGCACCAGCGGCCACAAGATCGAGATTCCCGATATCCCGCTGGTTACAGCGTCCGGCGAGCGCAACCTCAGCGCCGTGGCCGCCTATGCCGCCAACACCGGCACGTCGGTAAACATCCAGGACGTCTACCAGGTCGAAGCCTTCAACTTCTCGGGCATGCGGAAGTTCGACGAGACGTTCAACTACCACTCGCAGTCCTTCCTCACTGTGCCGATGATGGACCACGAGCGCGAAGTCATCGGCGTGCTGCAGCTCATCAACGCCAAGGACCCGGCGACCGGCAAGACGCGGGCCTTTTCCGATACCGACCAGCGCTTCATCGAGGCACTGGCCTCGCAGGCTGCGATCGCGCTCACCAACCAGCAGCTGATCCAGTTGCTGGAGAACCTGTTCGAATCCTTCGTCAAGTTGATCAACATCGGCATCGACGAAAAATCGCCGCACACCGGCCGCCATTGCGAGCACGTGCCCGAACTGACGATGATGCTGGCCGATGCCGCGCACGACACCGACAAGGGCCCGCTCACGGAATTCCGGATGACGCCGGCCGACCGCAAGCAACTCTGGATTGCTGGCCTGCTGCACGACTGCGGCAAGATCACGACGCCGGTGCATGTGGTCGAGAAGGCGACCAAGCTGGAAAGCCTGTTCGACCGCATCCACCTCGTCGATACGCGATTCGAAGTGCTCAAGCGCGATGCGGAAATCCGCTCGCTCAAGGAGAAGCTCGCGGCCGGCAACGACCCGAAGCGGCACGAGGAAATCAACCGTGGCCTGAGCGAAGAGCTCGCGCGGCTCGACGACGACCGCGAGTTCCTGCGCTTTGCCAATATCGGATCCGAAGCGATGTCCCCGGAGGCGCAGAAGCGCGTGACCGACATTGCGCGCACCCGCTGGATCGGGCCGGACGGCTATGAGCGCGACCTGCTGAGCGAGGATGAGGTCACCAACCTCACCATTCGCGCCGGCACCCTCAATGCGCAGGAACGGGAAATCATCAACAACCATATCTCCGTCACGATCCGCATGCTGGAGTCGCTGCCATGGCCGAAGCACTTGCAGCAGGTGCCCGAATACGCCGGCGGCCACCATGAGCGGATGGATGGCAACGGATACCCGCGCGGCTTGCGCGGCGATCAGATGTCGGTGCAGGCGCGCATGATGGCGATCGCCGACATCTTCGAGGCGCTGACGGCGAAGGACAGGCCGTACAAGAAGGGCAAGACCCTCAGCGAATCGCTGGAAATCCTCGGCGGCTTCAGGCTGCGCAACCACATCGACCCGGATCTCTTCGACATCTTCGTGCGCAAGAAAGTCTATCTGCAGTACGCGCAGCGCTTCATGGACCCGGCGCAGATCGACGATGTCGATGAAAGCCGGATCCCGGGCTATACGCCCTGACCGGCGCACCAGGGAGAGTCATCTTGCGTTTCCTATCGAAGTTCGGTTCGCGCTGGGCGGTGGCCCTGTGCCTGACACTGCTCGCTGCGCTGCAGATCGCGTATTTCCCGCCGCTGCCTTTCATCGAGCGCCTCGACGTGCTGGCCTACGACATGCGCATGCGCGTGCAGAACGGCGGCCTCGACCCGCGCATCGTGATCGTCGATATCGATGAGAAAAGCATCGCCGAGATCGGACGCTGGCCGTGGAGCCGCGATGTGGTGGCCAGGCTCGTCGACAAGCTCGACCAGAAGTATTTCGCCAAGTCGGTGAGCTTCGACGTGATCTTTTCCGAAGCCGACACCAGTTCCGGCTACGGCACGCTCGAATCGCTGGCGCGCAAGGAGTTCAGGGACATCGCCGGATTCCCGGAGCGGATACGCGCGCTCAAGCCGCGCTTCGACTACGACCACAAATTCGCGGCCGCACTCGACGGGCGCGCCACCATCCTTGGCTATTTCCTGTCGAACGAACCGGACGCGGTGACGAAGGGAATGCTGCCGGCGCCGGCCTTTTCCATCTCCGAACTGGGCGGCATGGAAATCGACTCCACCGCATACAAATCCTATGCCGGCAACCTGGAAGACCTGCAGTCCGCCGCGCGGGCCGGCGGCTTCATGAACCCGACCCAGGACCCGGACGGCACGATCCGCCGCCTGAGCCTGCTGGCGCGCGTGGGTGACAACTATTACGAATCCCTCGCGCTGGCGACGGCACGCGTGGGCCTGGGTGCGAGCAAGATCAAGCCAATCTTCTACACCGAAGATGAAACGCAGCTGAGCGGTGAAAACCATCGCACCTACGGCGCGCTCAAGGCGTTGCGCCTCAACAGCAAGCCCAAGGCGACCACCATTCCGCTCGAGCGCCACATGACGGCGCTGATCAACTACCGCGGGCCCGGCGGCCCGCGCGGCGGACAGTTCCGCTACGTGTCGGCGGTCGACGTGCTGCAGGAAAAGGTACCGATGGAGCACCTCGCGGATACCATCGTGCTGGTCGGCACCACCTCGGCCGGCTTGAAGGACTTGCGTCCCTCGCCGGTGAACACCGATTACCCCGGCGTCGAAATGCATGCCAACATCATCGCCTCCATCATGGACGGCGAATTCAAGCAGGAGCCGGACTTCAGCATCGGCCTGCAGCTGGCGCAGGTGGTTCTCATCGGCCTCACCCTCGGGCTCCTGCTGCCGGTACTGACGCCGCTGCCCTCCATCCTGGCGTCCGTGCTGGCAATGGCGGGCGTGGTCGGCGCCAACTTCGCGATGTACCAGTACCTGAACTGGGTAGTGCCGATTGCGGTATCGCTCCTGCTGGTGGCGGCGCTGTTCATCTTCAACATTGCCTGGGGCTACCTGTTCGAGTACCGCAAGGGCAGGGCGATGGTCAACCTGTTCGGTGAGTACGTGGCGCCGGAGCTCGTGGCTGTCATGGCGGCCAATCCCGAGAACTACAGCATGGAAGGCGAAAGCCGCGAACTGACGGTGCTCTTCTGCGACGTGCGCGGCTTCACCACAATCTCGGAAGGCCTCGATCCGAATGCGCTGCGCGAATACATCAACATCTACCTCACTGCGATGTCGGAAGACATCCGCGGCAACCGCGGCACGCTGGACAAGTACATCGGCGACGCCGTCATGGCCTTCTGGGGCGCGCCGGTGGACCTGCCCGACCATGCGTCGCGCGCCGTGGCCACCGCGTTGAAGATGCAGGCAACGGCCAAGGCGCTGAACACCGATTTCATGGCACGCAACTGGCCGCCGCTGAAGATCGGCATCGGCCTCAACACCGGCGAGATGCGCGTGGGCGACATGGGTTCCAAGATCCGCCGCGCCTACACGGTGATGGGCGACGCGGTGAACCTGTCCTCGCGCCTGGAAGGGATCACCAAGGTCTATGGCGTCGGCGTCGCCGTGGGCGACGCGACCAGGCGCGCGGCGCCGCAGTTTGCCTATCGCGAACTCGACCGCGTGCGGGTCAAGGGCAAGAACGAACCCGTGCCGATTTTCGAGCCGCTGGCGCTGGATGCAGAACTGGATGCGGCCCGCAGGGCAGAGGTCGAACAGTGGCATGCGGCGCTGGCCCTGGTCCGTGCGCAGGATTGGGACAAGGCCGAGGCCCTGCTCAACGGACTCCTCGCGGTGCATCCGGACGAAGTGCTGTACCAGCTCTACCTGAAGCGCATCGAGCACCTGCGCGCCAATCCCCCTGGCGCGGATTGGGACGGCGTGACGACTTTCGAGACCAAGTAACTCCGCCGGCGCGAAACGAAAACCGCGAACGCTTGTCTATCCTTCGTATGACCCCATCATGAGGGAGACGAATGGAAAACCTCGAACGCATTGCCGACTATTTCGACCGCCACAAGCTGCGGCTTGTCACCGCCGAGTCCTGCACCGCCGGGCTGGTCGTCGCCACGCTCGGCGATGTGCCGGGCTGCGGCAGCTGGCTCGAATGCAGTTTCGTGACCTACGCACCGGAGGCGAAGTGCCGGCTCCTCGGCGTGAACCCCGCCACCATCGAGAAGTACAACCTCACGAGCGAGGCCGTGGCGCGCGAGATGGTGCACGGCGCGCTGCGCAATAGCCACGCAACCGCGGCCGTCGCCAACACCGGCATTGCCGGGCCGACGCCGGCGGACGGCATTCCGCCCGGCACCATCTGCTTCGCCTGGGGCTTCGAGCATGAAGGCACGACGCTCGTGTTTTCGGAAACCCGGCGCTTCGACGGCGACCGTAACGCGGTGCGCAAGGCAGGCGCCGAATATGCGATCGAACGCATCGTGCATTATCACAGCCAGCTCGCCAACGGCACCGGCCCACGTTCCAGTTGATTAAAGGTCGGTAGGGTGGGTAGAGCGCAGCGAAACCCACCTGCGCTCCTCCGAACGTTATTTCGGCGGATTTCGCTTCGCTCTACCCACCCTACGATCCTTGGGTCTTCGCTTCCCGCGTGCTCATGCTGCCGAACCACAGCGCATACTGGCGCGTCAGTTCCGCACCGAGAAAGAATATCTGCGCGGAATAGTAGACCCACATCATGAGCGCGATGATGGAGCTGGCCGCGCCGAAGCTGGTGACGAACTCGCTGTTGCCCAGGTAGGCGCCGATGAGCTTTCGTCCAATCTGGAACAGGGCGGCGGTGACGATGGCGCCGACCCAGACATCGCGCCACGGCAGCCGTACTTGCGGCAAGAGTTTGTAGATGGCGGCGAACAAGGTCGCGATCACGCCGAAGGAGATCGCGGACGACAGGGGGAGGAGGATATAGGTGGCGTCGCCCCAGAATGCGCCGATGTATTTCTCCAGCACGGCGAGCGCCGCATTGATGGACAGGGAGATCAGCAGCAGAAAGGCCAGCACCAGGATCAGGCTGAATGAAAGCAGGCGGCTGCGGATGAAGAGGATGATGCCAGGCTGATGGGCTTGCGGTACTTCCCAGATTTCGTCGAGGCTGTCTTTCAGTTCCCCGAACACGGTGGTGGCGCCGACGATGAGCAGGCCGATCGCCGTCAACGTTGCCAGGACCCCCGCTTCCGTATTGCGCGCATTTGCCAGCAGCAACTGGATGGCCTCGGCGCCTGCCGGCCCGACCAGCGCGTTCAGTTCGTCGAAGATCGCACCGCGTGCCGCGGCCTCGCCGAAAATCGCGCCGGCGATCGCCAGCACCATGACGAGCACCGGGGCAAGCGAGAACAGCGTGTAGAAGGCCAGCGCCGCACCCTTGCTGGAAGCACGGTCGTTGATCCATTCCTCCACCGCGCCGACCAGCAGCCTTCGCAGGCGCTGCATGAATGTGTGCGGCTTGTCGTGGGAATGTTCCATGGGGGAAGTCGGGCGCGCTGTGTTCCTGTTTCGATTATCTTTTTGGTGCGCCCGCGCTTCCATGACAAAAGCCAACTCGCGCTGCCGTCGCCAGCGAAACATCTTGTTGCACTCGTTACCTGCCGACACTGGCTGCGGCTTCCCCTTTTGGCGTTTAATGACCGCACACACAATGAGGTCTGCCATGAAAACTTCTTCCCGAATTCTCCTCTCCGCCACTATTGCCGCGACCATCTTCATCACCGGATGCGCGAGCACCGGTCCCGGCTATCCGGTCGTCGGCCCATCCTATCCCGCCCCGGTGCAGACTTACCCGGCATCCTCCCCGGTCTACGGCGCCTATGGCAGCAGCTACGGCATCGTCGAGTCGATCCAGCTGGTCCAGGGGGGCGGAAATGAGGGCATCGGCACCGGAGCGGTGGTCGGCGGCGTCGTCGGCGGCCTCCTGGGCAACCAGGTCGGCGGCGGGCGCGGGAAGAAGGCGGCCACGGTTGCCGGTGTAATCGGCGGCGCCATGGTCGGCCACCAGATGGAGCGCAATGCAC
This sequence comes from Noviherbaspirillum sp., assembly GCF_035654295.1. Classification (GTDB taxonomy): domain Bacteria; phylum Pseudomonadota; class Gammaproteobacteria; order Burkholderiales; family Burkholderiaceae_D; genus Noviherbaspirillum. The sequence goes on from NZ_DASRXF010000137.1 coordinate 11,739, forward strand.
AGGGGCGCAATGCCTACCAGCTCGGCCTGCGCATGGATAACGGCAGC
>NZ_DASRXF010000138.1:0-4842 GCF_035654295.1 Noviherbaspirillum sp.
GTGACCGCGTAACCGGTCATGCTGGAGATCGTCAAAATGTTTCCTTGCTTTACAAATCAGTGATTTATCCCACACAATCCGGAGGAACTGTCAGGGAAACCCTCAGGGAAATATGGCATCGCAAAACAACGCCCCATTGCCGGATGGACTCGAAATTGCCGGATACCGCATTGTAAAGAAGATTGCGTCCGGCGGGTTCAGTATCGTCTACCTCGCTTACGATGAAGACGGTAACGCGGTCGCCATCAAGGAGTACCTGCCCAGCTCGCTCGCGCTGCGGCGCCCCGGCGAACTGGTGCCGGCAATCTCTGCGGAAAACCTGCCCGTCTTCCGTATCGGCCTCAAGTGCTTCTTTGAAGAGGGGCGCGCACTGGCGCGAATTTCGCACCCCAACGTCGTCAGCGTGGTCAATTTTTTCCGCGCCAACGATACCGTCTACATGGTGATGGCCTACGAATCCGGGCGCTCGTTACAGGATCACATCATCCGCCGGCGCGACAAGGGCGAGCGTCCTTTGGTGTCGGAGCGTTTCATCCGGAAAATGTTCAACCAGGTGATGAACGGCCTGCGCGAAGTGCATGCGAACAAGCTGCTCCACCTCGACCTGAAGCCCGCCAACATCTACCTGCGCATGGACGGCACGCCGATCCTGCTCGACTTCGGCGCGGCGCGCCAGACACTGCGCGCCGACCAGCCCAAGCTCTACCCGATGTACACCCCCGGCTTCGCGCCACCCGAGCTGTACGTCAAGAACGGCAACCTCGGTCCCTGGACCGACATCTACAGCATCGGCGCCTCGATGTTCGCCAGCATGGTCGGCGCGCCGCCGCAGCCCGCGGACCAGCGCAAGACCAATGACCGCATGGAAGACCACTTCCGCAAGCTGGAAGGCATGTACTCGCGCGAACTGATCCAGGTGATCCGCTGGTCGCTGCGCCTGGAACCGCTGGAGCGGCCGCAGAGCGTCTTCGCGCTGCAGAAGGCGCTGCGTGAGCCGGCAGTGGAACAGAAGGAACCCGACCTGATCGAAAAGGTCACGACCAGGCTGCGCAATATGCTCGGCAGCATCGGCAAGGGCACACAGGTCGGCAACACCACCATCGAGAACAACACGCGCTAGGCGACAGGCACATGCGATTTTCCGTCTACCAGGAAAGCCATATCGGGGGCCGCAAGACCAACCAGGACCGCATGGGGTACAGCTTCACCCGCGATGCGCTGCTCCTGCTGCTGGCCGACGGCATGGGCGGCCACATCCAGGGCGAGATGGCCGCGACGATCGCCCTGCAGACGATCGGTGCGCTGTTCCAGCAAAACGCCAGCCCCTACATCAAGAAGCCCGAGAAATTCCTCGAAGACAGTTTCTTCGCGGCCCATCGCGAGATCCATCGCTACCGCGCCATCAACAATTTGCCGGAGACGCCGCGCACCACGATCGTCGCCTGCATCATCCAGCACAACAGCGCCTATTGGGCGCACTGCGGCGACTCGCGCCTGTACTGGATGCGGCAGGGGCAGATCCTCGCGCGCACCCGCGACCATTCGCGCATCGAGACCCTGATCGCGCAAGGCAAGGTCGCGCCCTCGGAGCGCGATACGCACCCCGACCGCAACAAGCTATTCAACTGCCTGGGCGCACCCAACCTGCCCATCGTCGAACTCTCGCGCCGGGCCAGCCTGCAGTCCGGCGACGTGCTGCTGCTGTGCTCGGACGGCTTGTGGTCCGTACTGCCCGACCACGTGCTGGCACAAAGCCTGCACACGAACACCGTCGTGCGCGCCGTGCCCGAACTGCTCGCCACGGCGACCGGCATCGCGGGCAAGACCAGCGATAATGTCACCGCGCTGGCGATGATGTGGGAAGGCACGAGCGTATTGCAGGACCCGAGCTCCACCATCGTCACCCACACCCTGCCGGTCGGGAGCGTGACCACGACCATCCAGGCGCCGCGCCATGCCGATCTCGAGCAGAGCGACGCCTTCGACGAAGGCGAAATCGAGAAAGCTATCGACGAAATCCGCGCGGCGATCGAAAAGACTTCCCGCATTACCACCAAATAAGATCCCATCCTTAGAGCCATCCCATGCCGTTCGAAAAACGCCCCAGCGGACGTGCCGCCGATGCATTGCGCACCGTGCGACTCACCCGCCACTACACCAAACATGCAGAAGGATCCGTCCTCGTCGAGTTCGGCGACACGAAAGTCATCTGCACCGCCAGCATCGAAGAGAAAGTCCCCGGTTTCCTGAAAGGCAAGGGGCAGGGCTGGATGACCGCCGAATACGGCATGCTTCCCCGCTCCACGCACAGCCGCATGGACCGCGAGGCTGCCAAGGGCAAGCAGTCCGGCAGGACGCAGGAGATCCAGCGCCTCATCGGCCGCTCGCTGCGCGCCGCGTTCGACCTGAACGCCTTCGGCGAGCGCACCCTGCACCTCGATTGCGACGTCATCCAGGCCGACGGCGGCACGCGCACCGCCTCGATCACCGGCGCCATGGTCGCCGCCTACGACGCCTTCTCCAAGCTCGTCGCGGCGGGTGTCGTGCCGGCCATCCCGGTCAAGCATTTCGTCGCCGCGGTCTCGGTCGGCGTATTCCAGGGCACGCCCGTGCTCGACCTCGACTACGTCGAGGATTCCGACTGCGACACCGACATGAACGTCGTCATGACCGATGCCGGCCACTTCGTGGAAGTTCAAGGCACGGCCGAAGGCGAAGCCTTCGACCGGCCGACCATGAACCGTCTGCTCGACCTGGCAGAGCAGGGCATTGCCGACCTCATCCGGCTACAGAAGGACACGCTCGGCCTCGTATAAAAGCCGCATCCCTCACACCCGCGGCGCGAGCAGCATTGCTTGCGCCGTTTGCTTTTTTCGAATGCCATGACACGACAACTCGTACTCGCCTCGAACAACACCGGCAAGCTGAAGGAATTCGGCGAACTCCTCGCCACTGTCGGTTTCGAGGTTCACCCGCAGGGCGAATTCAACGTCCCGGAAGCGGAAGAACCGCACATCACCTTCGTCGAAAACGCGCTCGCCAAGGCGCGCCATGCCGCCAGACTCACCGGCCTGCCGGCACTCGCCGACGACTCCGGCATCTGCGCCCGCGCGCTCGGCGGAGCCCCAGGCGTCTATTCCGCCCGCTATGCCGGCGAACCGAAATCCGACGCACGCAACAATGAAAAACTGATCGCCGAACTGGAACCTCACGCCGACAAGTCTGCCTACTATTACTGCGTCCTCGTCTTCGTGCGCCATGCCGACGACCCGCAACCCGTGATCGCCGACGGACGCTGGGAAGGCGAAGTCATTGCCGAGGCACGCGGGCAGGGCGGCTTCGGCTACGACCCGTATTTCCTGCTCCCAGCGCTGGGCAAGACGGTCGCCGAACTTTCGGCCGAGGAAAAGAACCGCCTCTCCCACCGCGGCCAGGCATTGCGCGCCCTTGTTGAAAAACTGCGATGATCCCGATCAAGCCGATCCAGCCAGGCAACACAGGCAATAGCGCCGCCACCCCGGTCGAGGTGGCGAACGCCTTCCTCAAGCCTGGCGCGCTGCACCTGACGGCACTGCCGCCGCTCTCCCTGTACATCCATTTCCCCTGGTGCGTCAGGAAATGCCCGTACTGCGACTTCAACTCGCACGAGGTGAAGAACGGTTTCCCCGAAGAGGAATATCTCGCCGCGCTGCGTGCCGACCTGGAAAGCGCGCTACCCTCGATCTGGGGCCGCAAGGTCTACACCGTGTTTATCGGCGGCGGCACGCCCAGCCTCATGTCCGCCGCCGGCCTCGACCGGCTCATGTCGGACGTGCGCACGCTGCTGCCGCTCGATGGCGCCGCCGAAATCACGATGGAAGCCAACCCCGGCACCTTCGAAGCCGAGAAGTTCAAGTCATACCGGGCAAGCGGCATCAATCGTTTGTCAATCGGCATCCAGAGCTTCAACGCGCGCCACCTCGAAGCGCTCGGCCGCATCCATGACGAGAACGAGGCAAGGCGTTCGGTCGAGATCGCGCAGGCCAATTTCGACAACTTCAATCTCGACCTCATGTACGCGCTGCCGCAACAGACGCTGGAAGAAGCGCGCAACGACGTCGCCACTGCCATCGCCTTCGCTCCGCCGCACCTCTCCCTCTACCATCTGACCCTGGAGCCCAACACCTATTTCGCCAAATACCCGCCCGCCGTTCCCGACGACGACACCAGCGCGGAAATGCAGGACATGATCCTGCAGCTCACCACCGATGCCGGCTACCAGCACTATGAAGTCTCCGCCTTCGCCCAGCCGCATCGGCAGGCGCGGCACAACCTCAACTACTGGGAATTCGGCGACTACCTCGGCATCGGCGCCGGGGCGCACTCGAAGATTTCCTTCCCGCACCGCATTGTGCGCCAGATGCGCTACAAGCAGCCCAAGGCGTACATGGAGCAGATGAAACTCGGCCGCCAGATCCAGGAAGAATTCGAGATCGAACGCGGAGAGCTCGGTTTCGAGTTCATGCTCAACGCACTGCGCCTCACCGGCGGCTTCGAGCCCAACCGGTTTGCCGAACGCACGGGCCTTACGCTCAACGCCATCGAAAAGCAGCTCAACGCGGCAGAGGCGAAGGGATTGCTGTACCGCGACCACAGGCTGATCCGCCCGACCGAACTCGGCCGGCGCTTTTTGAATGACTTGCAGCAGATGTTCCTCAATTAAAATTTCCGGGAAGACGCAGCGGGTGAGGGAGAGCCCGCCATATCCGGTATAATGCGCTCTGCATTGGATCCGCCATCAATGCAGTCCCAGACCGGAGGTGTGGCCGAGTGGTTTAAGGCACTGGTCTTGAAAACCAGCGA
>NZ_DASRXF010000139.1:0-17302 GCF_035654295.1 Noviherbaspirillum sp.
ATCAGGTTCAGCACCCAGAGGGTGATCGCCAGGGGAACCAGGACCAGCAGGCCGGTGACGAAATATTTGCGCATGGTGTTCTAGGGCTTGGAGCGTGCTCGGTGGTCGTGATCGCCGTTATGCCGCGGACGTCGCGCTGCCGGCATTGGCGGCACAGCCGCCGGTGCCGCAGCCTTCGGTGCCGCAGCTGGCTTCGGCTGCCGCCGGCTTGCTCGCCGTGGAGGCGGACGAACCGTTGTTGCGGAAATCAGTGGCATACCAGCCGGTGCCCTTGAGCTGGAAGCCGGCGGCGGTGACTTGTTTCTTGAAGCTGCCCTTCCCGCACGACGGGCAATCCGTCAGGGGCGCGTCGGACAGTTTTTGCAGTACATCTTTGGCGAAACCGCATGTCTCGCAGCGATAAGCATAAATAGGCATGGGAACCTCTCGCAAAAATCATCCAAAACCCTGAATTATAAAGGTTTTTAGGGGGATTTTGCGTGCATCGGGGAAAGCCTGCGGCGGAAAAGGGAAACGGCCGGTCCCATTGCGGGAAACCAGCCGTCCGAAGTTGCCGACGATTCAACAAGCAGGCGGTCAGCCGTGCGCGCCTTGGGCGGAATGATGCGGTTCGTGCCGGTTCTTCAAGACCTGCGGCATCAGCGAACCGGCAAGCATGCCGGCGAAAGCGGCGATCAGGCCGGCGAGTTGCCCCGGGAAATGCTCGCCCAGCGTGGTGAGCTGCGGGAAGAACAGGATCCAGGTGGCGATGCCGGCGCCGACCGAGAAGATGGCGCCCTGGGTGGTTGCGCGCTTCCAGTACAGGCCCGTGACCAGCGGCACGAAGGCGCCGACCAGGGTCACCTGGTAGGCGGTGGAAACCAGGTCATAGATGGAGGTGCCTTTCATTGCGATCGCATACGACAGCACCAGCGCCGCGAACACCACCAGGGTGCAGCGCATGGCGAACAGTTGCTGGCGGTCGCTCATGTGCGGGCGCAGGTTCTTCAGGATGTTCTCGACGAAGCTGGTCGAGGGGGCGAGCAGCGTGGCCGACGAGGTGCTCTTGATCGCCGACACCAGCGCGCCGAAGAAGAGGATCTGCATGATCAGCGGCATTTTCGTCATGATGAAGGTCGGCAGCAGGCGCTGGTAATCGTCCTTGGCGATCTCGAGCGCGCTCTCGCCCATGACCACGACGGCACTGGTGACGATGAACATGGGCACGAACGCAAACAGGATGTAGCTGGCGCCGCCGATGATGGCGCCGGTGCGTGCCGTCGGCGCATCCTTGGCCGACATCACGCGCTGGAACACGTCCTGCTGGGGAATACTGCCGAGCATCATCGTCAAGGCGGCGCCGATGAAGAAGGCAATCTCGGTGAAGGTCGGTTCCGGGAAGAATTTCCAGAGGTCGGCCTGTGCCGCGACGGCGAACACCTTGTCCGAGCCGCCGGCGAGGTCGGCCGAGAAGAAGGCGATGATGCTCAGGCCGATCACCAGCACGATCATCTGGATGAAATCGGTCCAGGCCACGGCGAGGAAGCCGCCGATCACCACATAGATAAGCACCGCGAGCGTGCCGACGATCATCCCGGCCGTCTCCGACATGGCGCCGTTGGTCAGCACGGTAAACACCAGTCCGAGGGCGGTGATCTGCGCCGCCACCCACCCGAGGTAGCTCAGGATGATGGCAACCGAACAAAACACTTCGATGCCCTTGCCGTAACGGTTGCGGTAGAAGTCGCCGATGGTCAGCAGGTTCTGCTTGTAGAGCTTGGTCGCGAAGAACATGCCGACCAGGATCAGGCAGGTGCCCGCGCCGAACGGGTCTTCGACGATGGCGTTCAGGCCGCCCTGCACGAACTTGGCGGGAATCCCCATCACGGTCTCGGCACCGAACCAGGTAGCGAACGTTGTCGTCACGACCATGATCAGCGGCAGGCTGCGTCCGGCCACCGCGAAGTCGCTGGTGTTCTTGATGCGCGTACCCGCCCAGACACCCAGCGCGAGCGTGCCCAGCAAGTACAGCACGACGAAGGTTATCAGTGTGTAGTCCATGTTGTCTGCTCCGCATGATTGGAGATCGCTTGCCTGTGGCGCGTGCAGCTATTGCGTCTGGCCGGCAAATTTTTCCGCGATTATATCCGCAGATGCCGGCCCGAACGCCGGTGCAAGGGAAAAAAGCAATGAGTGTGCGAACTACGCAGCAGTACGGCGGCGCCACACCTGCCAGCGCTCCTTGCCGGCAAAGACCGGAAGGGAATCGGCGACGGCCTCGTCCGCGATGCATTCGAAGTCGGGCGCAAGCAGCGCGTCCAGTTCGTCGCGGGTAATGCCGAAGGGCGGGCCCTTGGGGGCATCGTCGAAAAAGAAGAAGCCGGCGAGAAGGCCGCCCGGCGGCAGCAATGCGGCCCAGCGCTCGGCAATGGCACCGCGCATGCGCGGCGGCAAGGCGCAGAAGAATGCGCGCTCGTAAATGAGTTCGACCGGTTGGGCAGGCGCGAACGTGAAGAAGTCGGCTTCGACCACCCGGTTGCCCCAGGGCCCGAGGACTTTGCGCGCTGCCTCGACGGCAGCGCCGGAAAAATCGATTGCCGTCACGTCCCAGCCGGCCTGCGACAGGGCGCCCACTTCGTACCCGGTTCCGCAGCCGGGGATGAGCGTGACGTAGGGCCGGCCGGCCTCGGCGACGAAGCGCAGCAGGCGTGCCGGGACGCCGCCGCGGTCCCAGGGCATGAAGCCGTGTTCGAAGCGCTCGCTCCAGAAATCGGGAACGGTCGGGTCGCGGGTTTCGAAGCTGGGAGCGGACATGGCCTTACCACCAATGCATGAGCTGGTACCAGCGCAGCATGATCTGCGCGAGGATGATGCCGCCGGCGAGACCGCCGCCGAAGAACACGAGGAAGCCGAGCAGGCGATTGGTGCGCCTCTGCTCGTCGACCAGCTGCTTGAGCAGATCGGCATTGTGCTGCGGCTCCTCCGACTGCTTCAACAGTGCGTGGTGCAGCAGGCGCGGGATTTCCGGAATGATCTTGTTGTAATGCGTGGCCTCTTCCTTGAAGCGGGCGACCATGCCGCGCCAGCCGACCTGCTCGTCCATCCAGCGTTCGAGGTAGGGCTTGGCGGTCTTCCACAGGTCGAGGTCGGGGTCGAGCTGGCGGCCGAGACCCTCGATGTTAAGCAGCGTCTTTTGCAGCAGCACGAGCTGCGGCTGCACCTCGACGTTGAAACGGCGCGAGGTCTGGAACAGGCGCAGCAGCACCTGCCCGAACGAAATGTCGCGCAGGGGGCGGTCGAAGATCGGTTCGCAGCAGGCGCGCACCGCGGCCTCGAGCTCGTCGACGCGCGTTTCCTTCGGCGCCCAGCCGGATTCGATGTGTGCTTCCGCCACGCGCTTGTAATCGCGGCGGAAGAAGGCAAGGAAGTTCTGCGACAGGTAATCCTTGTCATAGTCGGTGAGCGTTCCGACAATGCCGAAGTCCAGCGCGATGTACCGTCCGAAGGTCTTCGGATCGATGGACACGAGGATGTTCCCCGGATGCATGTCGGCGTGGAAGAAGCCGTCGCGGAACACCTGGGTGAAAAAGATTTCGACGCCGTCGCTGGACAGCTTTTTCATGTCGACGCCCGCTGCCACCAGCCTGGCCGTCTGAGAGATCGGGATGCCGTGCATGCGCTCCATCACGATCACCGAGGTGGAGCAGTAATCCCAGAACATTTCCGGCACGATCAGCAGCTGCGACTGCAGGAAGTTGCGGCGCAGCTGGCTGGCGTTGGCCGCTTCGCGCATCAGGTCCAGCTCGTCATGCAGGTACTTGTCGAACTCGGCGACGACTTCCTTCGGCTTGAGCCGGCGGCCGTCGGCCCAGAGCCGCTCGACCCAGCTTGCCGCAAGCTTCATCAGCGCGATATCGCTTTCGATGGAGCGCTTCATGCCCGGGCGCAGCACCTTGACCGCGACTTCCGTGCCGTCCTTCAGCTTGGCGAAATGGACTTGCGCAATCGATGCCGAGGCTACCGGCTCGCGCTCGAACTCGGCGAACAGGCGATCGGGATGCGCACCGAGCGACTTGACGATCTGCTCGATGGCCAGATCGGTCGGGAACGGCGGCACGCGGTCCTGCAGTTTCGCCAGTTCGTCGGCGATGTCGGGCGGCATCAGATCGCGCCGCGTGGACAGCACCTGGCCGAACTTGACGAAGATCGGCCCGAGGTCTTCCAGCGCCTGCCGCAGCCGCACGCCACGCGGCGCGGAGATGTCGCGCCAGAAGAAGAAGGCGTCGATCAGCCTGCTGATGCCCGGCCGGTCGAGTGTTGAAATGGCGATGTTGTCCAGGCCATAGCGGATTGCAACACGGATGATCTTGAATAGCCGCAGGGATTTGAACAGCATTTAGCGGCTTTCCTTGAGTTTTTCGATGCGCTTGGCCAGGCGCTCGACATCGTCGCGCAGGCGGGTCACTTCGCTGGAGAAGTCGTTCACGGCCTGCGGCCGCACCAGCACCGGATTCTCTTCGAGGAAATATTCGGCGACGTTCTCCACCAGCTTCTGCTGTGTGGTCTTTGCCGCAGAGAGCATGCTGCGCGCGGTGCCGGCGATGCGCACGGCGGCGGCGTCGCCCACCAGTTTGGCCAGGTCCTCTTCCGCCTCCCAGCGCAGGTTCTCGCTCAATTGCGAAACGGCATTGGCGAAGTCGGCGTCGCCCTCGATCTGCACATAGGAAAACGCGTGTTCGCGGTTCTGGAGGATGACCGGAAGGTCCGACAGCTTGACGCGGATCGTGACGTTCTGCGGCTCGTCAGCCGTGGCGTCCTCGACCATGCCGTCGGCGCCGGCCTTCAGGCGCAGCGCCACCAGACCGGCGTCGAACACGGCCACCTTGCCGGCGTGCCGGGCAAGCTTTTCCCGCGCCCAGGGTTCGCGGGCGAGCAAATGATTGATCGCGGCGGAGACAGGTGAAATCATGTTCACAAAATAAAACCGCCCGTGACGATCCACGGGCGGCCTCCAGTTTACCAGTTCAGGAAGCGTTGTTTCAGGATAATTGTTGGATACCGGCAAGGACCCAGCCACCCTGACCCGCCACCGGTTTGTTCAGGTTCCACACCTCGGCGAAGGGCTCGACCGGGGCATTTTCGGCTTCCCTGATCATGCCGGCGAACTTCACGCTGGCATGGTATTCATCGCCCACCTGCTGCAGTGCGAGCAGTTCCGCATCCAGCGACACCACGTCGGTATGATTCGCCGAGGCACCGCGCTCCTGCAATTGCAGGCGCAGTTCGCCGAACATTTCCGGGGTCGAGAATTCGCGGATGTCGTTCACGTCGGCCCGGTCCCACGCCGCCTGCAGACGGATTAAATACGTCTTTGCGTGACGCAGGAAGCCGGCCACGTCGAAGTCTGCGGGCACGTTTACCGTGCTGGCGGTTGCGGGCACCTGGTCCGCCTGGAATGCAGCAGGCTGGGGCCGCGGCTCAAGGCGCGAGCCGATCTCCGGCGTGCGCATGGTGGGGCTCGGACCGGCACCGGCGCCGGCATAAGCGGGCTTTGCACCCTGGCTGGGGCCGTTCTTGCCGCGCACGAGGCGCAGGATGAACATCACGGCCAGCGCCAGCAAGGCGATCATCAAGACCGTGCCGATGATGTTGGCGAGCGCGCCGCCGATGCCCAGATGGGAGAGCAAGGCGCCCAGGCCGAGGCCGAGCAAGGCGCCGCCGAGGATGTTGCGCCACGGGCTGGCCGGACGTGCCGGAGCGGCCTGCGGTGCGGCAGCGGGAGCGGCAGGCTGCGCCTGGCTCGGGTTGGCCGCCTGGTTGGGCGACTGCATCGGCTGCTGGCGGCTAATGCCTTGCGACTGGCGGCCGAACGAGCCGCCGCCGCCCATGCGTTTGGCTTCCGCCTCGGAAACCACCATCGAGGCGGCACTGAGGGCAACCATCAGTGCGACGAGGAATTTCTTCATGACACTCTCCTTACAGCTTGATCCCGGTGTGCAACGCGGCCACACCGGCCGTGAGGTTGTAATAGTCCACACGCTCCAGCCCGGCATCCTGCATCATGCGCTTCAGGGTTTCCTGGTCCGGATGCATGCGGATCGACTCGGCAAGGTAACGGTAGCTTTCGGAATCGTTGGCGACCTTCTTGCCCAGCCACGGCAGCACCGAGAATGAATATACGTCGTACGGTTTTTGCAGCGGCTCCCATACCTTGGAGAACTCCAGCACGAGAAGTTTCCCGCCCGGCTTGAGAACGCGCTGCATTTCTGCCAGCGCCTGGTCCTTGTGGGTCATGTTGCGCAGGCCGAAGGCAACAGAAACCCGATCGAAGTAGTTGCTGGGAAACGGCAGCTTCTCGGCGTCACACAGCAAGGTGGGGGTGACCATGCCCTTGTTCAACAGGCGGTCGCGGCCGACGCGCAGCATCGATTCGTTGATGTCGGTGAGCCATACTTCCCCGCTGGGGCCGGCCTGTTTCGCGAACGCCTTGGCCAGGTCGCCGGTGCCGCCGGCAATGTCCAGTACTTTGAAGCCGGGACGCACACCCGCCTGAGCGATGGTGAAGGTTTTCCAGAGCCGGTGCAGCCCGCCCGACATGAGGTCGTTCATCACGTCGTACTTGGCGGCGACGGAATGAAAAACCTGGGCGACTTTCTCGACCTTCTGGTCTTCGGGAATGGTTTCGAAACCGAAATGCGTTGTATTCGTCATGGCACGGCCTTGTTTGTCCAAGCCGCATTATACAAGCGCGGGGCGCTGCCAAACCTCAATGACCGCAGCCGCGTCCTTCGCTGAGCATGGGGGCATCGCGCCCGGTCTCGCGCGTGAAGCCGGCCGCTTCGAGCCGCTTCAGGTAATCCTCCCACAGTTGCGCCTGATTGGCGCCCAGCCAGTACAGGTAGTCCCAGGTGTAGATGCCGGTATTGTGGGAGTCGGAGAAATGGAGTTGCACAGCATAGTTGCCGACGGGCTCGACCGCCGTGAGCAGCACCTCGCGCTTGCCGGTCTGCAGCACTTCCTGGCCCGTGCCGTGACCGCGTACTTCGGCGGACGGCGAGTAGACGCGCAGCAGCTCGAAGGGCAGCGAATAGCTTTCGCCGGAATCGAAGGCAAGTTCAAGGACACGCGACTGCTTGCGCACTGTCAGCGATGTCGGCACAGCGCCCGACTTTTTCATTTCAGCCATAGCTCGGATTCCGGCAAGGGATTACAGCAGGGATTGCTCGAAACGCTCGAGCAGCCGTTCGCGCAGCCGCGGGACGAGCGCGCTGCGCCTTGCAATGTCGGCGGAGGCAGGGGTACGCCTGACTTCGCCCCAGATCGGGTTCGGGTAGTGCGCGTCGTTCTCGTAGCGCGGCACCACATGCCAGTGCACATGCGGAACTACGTTGCCGAGGCTGGCGACATTGACCTTGTCCGGCTGCATCACTTCGCGCACCACCTCTTCCACCTGCCAGACGGCGGCAATCAGAATGGCACGCTCGGCCGTCGAGAGGTCGGTCATCTCGCGCTGGTGGGCGTTCCAGATCACGCGGCAAAAGCCGGGATAGCGCTCGTCGTCCACCAGCACGATGCGGTAGTTATCATCCCGGTAGATGACCTCGCCGCCGGGATGCATGCACAGTTCGCAGGCTTCCTTTGCCATCGTTTACACCAGAACGCGTTCGATGCCGCCGCTGTTGGCCTTGGCCACGTAGTCCGGCATCCAGTTTTCGCCGAGCAGATGGCGCGCCATTTCCACCACGATGTAATCGGCGGTCGTGCCCGCATCCTCGTTGTAGCGCTCCAGGCCCTGGAAGCAGGACGGGCAGGACGTGAGGATCTTCACATCGCCGCTGAAGCCGTCGTTGCGCAGCTTGTCCGCGCCCTTGCGCATTTCCTCTTCCTTGCGGAAGCGGATCTGCGTGGAAATGTCCGGGCGGCTCACGCCGAGGGTGCCGGATTCGCCGCAGCAGCGCTCGTTCTTTTCGACCTTCTGCCCGTCGGCCGTGGTGATCAGCGCATTCACCGTCTTCATCGGGTCCTGCTGCTTCATCGGGCTGTGGCACGGGTCGTGGTACATGTAGCGCACGCCGCCCACGCCTTCCAGCTTCACGCCTTTTTCGAGGAGATATTCGTGGATGTCGATGATCCGGCAGCCCGGGAAGATCTTCTCGAATTCGTAGCCTTCCAGCTGGTCGTAGCAGGTTCCGCACGAGACTACGACCGTCTTGATATCGAGGTAGTTCAGGGTGTTGGCAACGCGGTGGAACAGCACGCGGTTGTCCGTCATCATCTTTTCCGCCTTGTCGTACTGGCCCGAGCCGCGCTGCGGATAACCGCAGCACAGGTAACCCGGCGGCAGCACGGTCTGCACGCCGACGTGCCACAGCATTGCCTGCGTGGCCAGGCCGACTTGCGAGAACAGACGCTCGGAGCCGCAGCCGGGGAAGTAGAACACCGCCTCGGTGTCGGCAGTGGTCGTCTTCGGGTTGCGGATGATGGGGACGATCTTGTCATCCTCGATGTCGAGCAGCGCGCGCGCCGTCTTCTTCGGCAGGTTGCCCGGCATCTTCTTGTTGATGAAGTGGATCACCTGTTCCTTGACCGGCGGCTTGCCGTGCGTCGCCGGCGGCGCCTTGGTCTGCTTCCTGGCGAACTTCTTCAGCACGTCGTTGGCCAGGCGCTGCGCCTTGTAGCCGAGGCCGGTCATGGCCGCGCGGGTGGCGTTGATGGTGGCCGGGTCGGTCGCGTTCAGGAAGAACATGGCCGCGGTGGTGCCGGGATTGAAGGACTTCTTGTCCATCTTGCGCAGCAGGTTGCGCATGTTCATCGACACATTGCCGAAATCGATGTCAACCGGGCACGGCGTCACGCACTTGTGGCAGACGGTGCAGTGGTCGGCGACGTCTTCGAACTCTTCCCAGTGCTTGATCGATACGCCGCGGCGGGTCTGCTCTTCGTACAGGAAGGCTTCCACCAGCAGCGAGGTGGCGAGGATCTTGTTGCGCGGCGAGTACAACAGGTTGGCGCGCGGCACGTGGGTGGCGCACACGGGCTTGCATTTGCCGCAGCGCAGGCAGTCCTTGACGCTGTTGGCGATGGCGCCGATGTCGCTCTGCTGCATGATCAGCGATTCATGCCCCATCAGGCCGAACGACGGCGTATAGGCATTGCGCAGGTCGGAGGGCATGGCCGGGTCGTTGAGCAGCTTGCCCTTGTTGAAGCGGCCTTCCGGGTCCACGCGCTTCTTGTACTCGCGGAAATCGCGGATCTCGTCCTCGGTCAGGAACTCCAGCTTGGTGATGCCGATGCCGTGCTCGCCGGAGATTACGCCGTTGAGCGAGCGCGCCAGCGTCATGATGCGGGCGACCGCCGCGTGGGCGTCCTGCAGCATCTCGTAGTGGTCGGAGTTGACCGGGATATTGGTGTGCACGTTGCCGTCGCCCGCGTGCATGTGCAACGCGACGAACACGCGGCCGCGCAGCACGCGCTTGTGGATCGCGCTGCACTCGTCGAGGATCAGCTTGAAGGCGGCGCCGTTGAAGATCTGGCGCAGCGCCGCGCGCACTTCCGCCTTCCACGAGACGCGGATGGTGCGGTCCTGCACGACGTTGAACACGCTGGCATCCGGCTGGCGCTGCAGGCGCTCGTCGAGCCAGGTGGTCGAGACCTGCAGGGCGGCCAGTTCGTCGCGCGCCTCGCGCAGCAGCTTGTCGAGATTGCCGAGCAGGTAGGACCAGCGGTCGTGCGTCGCTTCGATCAGTTGCGCCGCCTGCGCCACGCGGTCGCCCAGCAGTTCCTCGGGCGGGATGTCGGTATCCGCATCCTCGCTCTTGCCCAGCGGCAGATGGGACGATGCGAAGAAGCGGCGCAGTTCGGCCAGCAGCTGCAGCTTGTTCTTGATCGAGAGTTCGATGTTGATGCGTTCGATGCCGTCGGTGTACTCGCCCATGCGGTCGAGCGGGATCACCACGTCTTCGTTGATCTTGAACGCATTGGTGTGCTTGGCGATCGCGGCGGTGCGGGCGCGGTCCAGCCAGAATTTCTTGCGCGCTTCCGGGCTGATGGCGACGAAGCCTTCGCCGACGCGCGTGTTCGCCATGCGGATCACTTCGGATGCGGCGCGGGCCACGGCGTCTTCATCGTCGCCGACGATGTCGCCGAACAGCGCCATCTTCGGCAGCACGCCGCGCTTGGACTTGGTCGCGTAGCCGACGGCGCGCAGGTAACGTTCGTCGAGGTGCTCCAGGCCGGCGAGGATGGCGCCGCCTTTCTTCGCCTCGGCATCGAGGTAATCCTTGATCTCGACGATGGACGGAATGGCATCGCGCGCCTGGCCGAAGAATTCGAGGCAGACGGTGCGCGCGTGCTTGGGCATCTTGTGCAGGATCCAGCGCGCCGAGGTGATCAGGCCGTCCGTGCCTTCCTTCTGGATGCCCGGCAGGCCGGCCAGGAACTTGTCGGTCACGTCCTTGCCCAGGCCTTCCTTGCGGAAGCGGCGGCCTTCGATTTCCAGGTATTCGGTCTTGAACGGCTTGTTGCTCTTGCCCTTGTCGGCCGGGTGCGTCCACTCCAGCTTGAACTTCGCCACCGGCGCGTCGTGGATCTTGCCGAGGTTGTGCCCGATGCGCGTGACTTCCAGCCAGTCGCCGTTGGGGTCGACCATGCGCCAGCTCGCGAGGTTGTCGAGCGCGGTGCCCCACAGCACGGCCTTCTTGCCGCCGGCGTTCATCGCGATGTTGCCGCCGATGCAGGATGCCTCGGCGGATGTCGGGTCGACCGCGAACACGAAGCCGGCCTTTTCGGCGGCGTCGGAGACGCGCTTGGTCACCACGCCGGCGCCGGCGTAGATGGTGGCGTACTGGCGGTCGACGTCCGGCAGCGTAGTCATTTCGACCGCGCCGAGCTGTTCCAGCTTTTCGGTGTTGATGACGGCCGACAGCGGCGTCAGCGGGACTGCGCCGCCGGTATAGCCGGTGCCGCCCCCGCGCGGGATGATGGTCAGGCCGAGCTCGATGCAGGCCTTGACCAGGCCGGCCATCTCGTCCTCGCCGTCCGGCGTCAGCACGACGAAGGGATATTCGACGCGCCAGTCGGTGGCATCAGTCACGTGGGAGACGCGCGAGAGGCCGTCGAACTTGATGTTGTCCTTGGCGGTGTAGCGGCCCAGCACCTTGACGGCGCGCTTGCGCAGGTCGTAGGTCTGGCGGAATTCCTCGCCGAAATCGGCGACCGCCTTGCGGGCGGCCTTCACCAGCATTTCCACGTTGGCGCTGCGGCGGCGTGCCTGCGCGTCGCCGGCGTCGGCCAGTTCGGTCGCCAGGCGGCGCTTTTCGACCTCGGACAGACGGTGGTTGAGCGCGTCGATCAGCGCCTGGCGCCGGCGCGGGTTGTCCAGCATGTCGTCCTGCAGGTAGGGATTGCGGCGCACCACCCAGATGTCACCCAGCACTTCGTACAGCATGCGCGCCGAACGGCCGGTCTGGCGCTCGCTGCGCAGTTCGTCCAGCAGGCGCCAGGATTCCTCGCCCAGCAGGCGGATCACGATCTCGCGGTCGGAGAACGAGGTGTAGTTGTACGGGATTTCGCGCAGTCGGGTGGGGACGATGTCACTGGGCGCGTCGGAAAGCAGAGCGTGGATGTGTGCGGGGGCGTTCATCAGAATGTCAAGACAGACCCTTAAAGGGGCATTTTAGCTTATTGCATTGCACCAGGCCGGAACAGCCTTACATCCTATGCGGCTAAATGCGGCAAATATGCGTCGAACCGGCGAAAAACGGTGCCAATCTTGCAATATCTTCAAAACAGGTTCGCCAGCGACCGCCAGAAACCGTCGGGGATGTAAAGGAGCACGGTGGTCATGGTGAGGTAGCGCAGGAATTTGCCGATTGCCATATAGATCACGCACGGCCAGAACGGCAGTTTCAGCCATCCGCCGAGGGTGCAGAGCGGATCGCCCACGCCGGGCAGCCAGGACAGGAGCATCGTCTTGGCCCCGAAGCGCTGCAGCCAGCCGAACCAATGGGTTTCCCGCTCCTTCGCGAAGGCCTGCTTGGCGCCGTATCCGATCCAGTAGTCGATGATGCCGCCGATGGTATTGCCGAGGGTGGCCACGCCGATGGCGGGCCAGAACAGGGCGCCGTTGGCCTTGATGACGGCGAACACCGCCGGCTCGGAGCCGAGCGGGAGCAAGGTGGCGGAGATGACGCTGACCACGAATACCGAGGTCAGCCCGACGTCGGGAACGGCGAGCACGCCAAGCAGCCAGCGAATTGCGGATTCGATCATCGGGACGGGTTGGGGGAATCGACAAGGCCGTCCATTATAATGGCGGGCTGCATGCGCATTGGGGAATGCATGCAGCCGACTATCACGCTATGACTACCGACTACCTACAGAAAATCCTGACCGCCCGTGTCTACGACGTCGCCGTCGAGACGCCGCTCGAACTGGCGCCGACGCTCTCGCAGCGCATGGACAACCGCATCTATCTCAAGCGCGAGGACTTCCAGAGCGTGTTCAGCTTCAAGCTGCGCGGCGCTTACAACAAAATGGCGCACCTGACGCCGGCCCAGCTCAAGCGCGGCGTCATCTGCGCCTCCGCCGGCAACCATGCGCAGGGCGTGGCGCTGTCGGCCGCAAGGCTGGGCTGCCGGGCGGTGATCGTGATGCCGACCACCACGCCGCCGGTGAAGATGGAAGCGGTGCGGGCGCGCGGCGGCGAGGTGGTCCTGTTCGGCGACTCCTTCACCGATGCCTACAACCACGCGCTGACCCTGGAAAAGAAACTCAAGCTGACCTTCGTCCATCCCTTCGACGATCCCTACGTGATCGCCGGCCAGGGCACCATCGGCATGGAAATCCTGCGCCAGCACTCCGAGCCCATCCACGCGATCTTCTGCGCGATCGGCGGCGGCGGCCTGGTCGCGGGTGTGGCGGCCTATGTCAAGGCAGTGCGCCCGGACATCAAGGTGATCGGCGTGCAAACCACCGATTCCGACGCGATGGCGCGCAGCCTCAAGGCCGGCCGCCGTGTGACCCTGACCGATGTCGGCCTGTTCTCGGACGGTACCGCCGTCAAGCTGGCCGGCGAGGAAACCTTCCGCATCGCGCGACAGCATGTGGATGAAGTGATCCTGGTCGATACCGACGAAGTCTGCGCGGCGATCAAGGACGTGTTCCAGGATTCGCGCAGCATCCTCGAACCCGCCGGCGCGCTCGCCGTCGCCGGCGCCAAGGCGTATGTCGAGCGCTCGCGCGCCGGCAAGAAGCCCATCAGCGGCCAGACGCTGGTGACCGTCACCAGCGGCGCCAACATGAATTTCGACCGCCTGCGCTTCGTCGCCGAGATGGCCGAGGTCGGCGAGGCGCGCGAGGCGTTGTTCGCGGTGACCATTCCGGAAGAACGCGGCAGCTTCAAGCGTTTCTGCGAGCTGGTGGGACCGCGCAATGTCACCGAATTCAACTACCGCATCAGCGATGACAAGGTCGCGCATGTCTTCGTCGGCATCCAGATTTCCAACCGTGACGAATCGGGCAAGATCTCGAAGAATTTCGAAAAGCACGGCTTCAAGACGCTGGATCTCACGCACGACGAACTGGCCAAGCTGCACGTGCGCCATCTGGTCGGCGGCAAGAGCCCGCTGGCACACGACGAACTGCTGTACCGCTTCGAATTCCCCGAGCGTCCGGGCGCGCTGATGCGTTTCCTCGACAGCATGGCGCCGAACTGGAACATCAGTCTGTTCCATTACCGCAACCAGGGTGGCGACGTCGGCCGCATCCTGGTCGGCCTGCAGGTCCCGAAGAAGGAAATGAAGGCCTTCCGGGAATTCCTTTCCAGCCTCGGCTACCGCAATTGGGACGAAACCGACAACCCGGTCTACAAGCTGTTCCTCTAAGAAGGCGACAGCGGCCGAACCGAGGGGGCCGGCCGCTGTCATATACATCACGGCCCTCTCGACTGCTCTTTCTGGCTTCGCGCCACCTTGCGTATGACAACCACCAACCAGCCGGAAGCCTCGCCGCTCGGCAAACCCACGTCCTACCAGGCCGAATACGCGCCGTCGCTCCTGTTCCCCATCCCGCGCGAGCAGAAGCGGCAGGAAATCGGCATTGCGGGCACCCTGCCCTTCTTCGGCGTCGACATCTGGAATGCGTATGAACTGTCGTGGCTGAACCTGCGCGGCAAGCCTCAGGTTGCCCTCGCCACCTTCACGGTCCCGGCCGACACGCCGAACATCATTGAATCAAAGTCGTTCAAGCTCTACCTGAACTCGTTCAACCAGACGCGCGTCGCTTCCCCGGAAGCGCTGGCCGAGATGCTGCGTACCGACTTGTCGAACGGCTTCGGCTCGCCGGTGCAAGTCAAGCTCACGATGCCGGAAGACTTCAAGACCGTGCAAATGGGCGAACTCGAGGGACTGCTGCTGGACCGGCTCGACATCGAGGTCACCGAGTACAGCCCCAACCCGGCCCTGCTCAAGGCGAACTTCGAGGAGGCGATCGTGGAAGAAACGCTGCTGTCGCACCTGTTGAAATCGAACTGCCTCGTGACCGGGCAGCCGGACTGGGGCAGCGTGCAGATCCGCTACGTCGGTCCGCAGATCGACCAGGAGCACCTGCTGCAGTACCTGGTCGGCTTCCGCAACCACAACGAATTCCACGAACAGTGCGTGGAGCGGATCTTCATGGACATCATGCGCCAGTGCAAGCCGCAGAAACTATCGGTATATGCGCGGTATACCCGGCGCGGAGGGCTTGATATCAATCCGTGGCGCACCAACTTTACGACAGGCCAGCGGCCGTCGAATATGCGCAACGCGAGGCAGTGAGCTTCTTGAAGGAAACTATTTGGGGATCTACCGATCTGAGGCAGAGGCGACCGGAATGTGGCGCCGTGCCGTGCTGATAAATGTTGAATCATGCATAACCATTCCCTGTCCGCCGTCAATGTAGTTTCGTTAGGCAACACTAAGCTAAGTCATTGCACATCCCGCAGAGAAGCCTATAATGCGACTCAAAATAACGCGTTGTGCGGTGCAACATTCCGTTTTGTAACATGACCAACCTTTCCAAAATCCTGTCGGCCAAGAACGTCGTGCTTGACCTTGAAGTGTCGAGCAAGAAGCGCGCGTTCGAGCAGGCGGGATTGATCTTCGAGAACAACTGCGGCATCGCCCGCTCGGTTGTTTCGGACAATCTCTTTGCCCGCGAGCGCCTGGGTTCGACCGGTCTGGGGCATGGCGTGGCGGTTCCGCACGGCCGGATCAAGGGATTGAAGGCGCCGCTGGCAGCGTTCGTGCGCCTGAAGGAACCGATTCCGTTCGAGTCGCCCGACGGCCTCCCGGTCAAGCTGCTGGTATTCCTGCTGATCCCGGACCATGTGACGCAGCAACACCTCGAAATCCTGTCCGAGGTGGCGGAAATGTTCTCCGACGAGACCTTCCGCAACCACCTGGCCACCGATCCGGACGCGGCCTCGGTCCATTCCCGCATTATTGCGTGGGAACCGAGCGTGCATGCATAATCGGAACTCACCGGGGAGGAAACCTCCTCCCCCCGGAAACGGGTTCCCTCCATGCCTACTCAGACCAATCTCTCGATCCAACAGCTGTACGACGATACCCGCGAAGCACTGCAACTGGGGTGGTTCGCAGGCTTCCAGGGCGGCGAACGCCGCATTTCCGGCGACGCCAGCTCCGCCGCCGACCAGGTCGGCCACCTGAACCTGATCCACCCAGGACGGCTGCAGGTCTTCGGCCACCAGGAAATCCAGTACTACAACAAGCTCTCTCCCACCTCACGCAAGTACCAGACGGAAGAACTGGTCAACGGCGAGCCGCCGGCCTTCATCATTGCGCAAGGACTGGAAACGCCGCCCTATATCCTCCAGGTGTGCGACGAGCGCAACATCCCGCTGTTCTCGACACCGCTGCCGGCGGCGCAAGTCATCGATTACCTGCGCGTATACCTGTCCAAGGAGCTCGCGCAGCGTGTGACCATGCATGGGGTGTTCATGGACGTGCTGGGCGTCGGCGTGCTGATCACCGGCGAGTCCGGCCTCGGCAAGAGTGAACTCGGACTGGAACTGATTTCCCGCAACCACGGCCTGGTGGCGGACGATGCGGTGGAATTCGCGCGCATCTCGCCGACCATGATCGAAGGCCGCTGCCCCCCTCTGCTGCAAAACCTGCTGGAAGTGCGCGGCCTCGGGCTGCTCGACATCAAGACGATTTTCGGCGAGACCGCGGTGCGCCGGAAGATGCGCCTGAAACTGATCGTCCACCTGGTCCGTCGCAAGACGCTCGAGGAAAACTACGAACGCCTGCCCCTGCACTCGCAAACGGAAGAGGTGCTCGGCCTGCAGATCCGCAAGGTCATCATCCCGGTCGAGGCCGGCCGCAACCTCGCGGTGCTGCTGGAAGCCGCCGTGCGCAACACGATCCTCCAGTTGCGAGGCATCGACACGCTCAAGGAGTTCATGGAGCGGCAGCAGAAGGCCATGGGCAACGATTAACATCGTTTAACTGCGGTATGATTACCGCCTATGCGCATCATTCTCATCACTGGCATTTCCGGCTCCGGGAAATCGGTCGGACTGAATGCACTCGAAGACGCCGGCTACTTCTGCGTCGATAACCTGCCGCCCAAGTTGCTGCGCCAACTCGTCGAGACCCGCCGCGAAGAAGGCGCGGAAACCCTCGCCGTGGCAATGGATGCGCGCAGCGCCGACTCCCTGGCCAGCCTGCCGGCCGACATCCAGCAACTCAAGGATGAAGGCCACGACGTCAAGGTCCTGTTCCTCACCGCGAAGACCGAATCCCTGATTGCGCGTTTTTCGGAAACCCGCCGCAGCCACCCGCTGTCGCATCGTTTCCGTCCTGCCGGCGGCGGCGGTGACCAGCCGACGCTCACCGAATGCATCCTGCGTGAACGCGAAATGCTGTCGGCCATTGAGGGCATTGGCCATGTGATCGACACATCCGGGCTGTCGGCCAACAAGCTGCGCGCCTGGATCAAGGACCTCGTCGAGACCGAGCGTACGCCGCTGACCCTGTTGTTCGAATCCTTCGCCTTCAAGTTCGGCGTGCCGCTCGACGCGGACCTGGTGTTCGATGTCCGCGTGCTGCCCAATCCCTACTATGACCTGAGCCTGCGTCCGTACACGGGACGCGACGAACCAGTGATCGCTTACCTCGACGCGCAGGCGCATGTCGCGGAACTGCTCGCCGATATCCGCACCTTCGTCGAAAAGTGGCTGCCGGCCTTCAAGAATGACAACCGCAGCTACCTGACCATCGCGGTCGGCTGCACCGGCGGCCAGCATCGCTCGGTCTAC
>NZ_DASRXF010000140.1:0-21294 GCF_035654295.1 Noviherbaspirillum sp.
GGGCTTTTTGCTTTTTAGCGGCCTTTAGCGGCCGGCTGGCCGGCACAGCGACCTGCCCTCGCACGCTCCTTGCACCGCATTCCCCTCGATCCGCTTGCACGCCAGCGCCGGCCGCTGTCATACGTGCGGCGTCTCCCTATACCTGCAAGCAGCAAAGCCGCAAGCCGCAAGCTCACGCTCCAGCTTCCCGCTTGCCCGGCTCCCGGCTCCCGGCTCCCGGCTCCAGGCTCCAGGCTTCGCACCACGGGCCCAGCCCTCGCCCCGTGCATTCCACGCGCGTATCTGAACCAAATCGCAGAAGAGGGGGATCCCGAAGGGGGGGCACCGCAGCCGTAGCGCTTACCCGCGCGGACATGGCTCGTGCCACCACGCATTGAGGAGGAGGGGAATTCCGAAGGTTGAATGCGGGGAGCAGCCGTTGCGTGCTTCCCGATTTGCGCGTTGCATGCCCTGTCCGGGGGGATCCGGCGAGATTGCCATCTCGCCGGGGTCGGCACATTCATGCATGCAGATTCGCGTTGCTGCCGTCGAACCGGGTGATCCGAGGTCTTGCAGCGGGTCCTTCCTCTAGCAATGGCAGAGTAAGGATAACCGCGGTTGGGATCGTTAAATCAGAACTCTTCCCAACCGTCTGCAGCAGATGCCGGAGGCAGTGCGCGGGCAGACCGCCCCGATTGCCGCACAGGAGTAGCGTGGGCAGCCCGGGCAGGCACCATCGCCTTGCTCGATGCCGGCAGCGCCGGTTCCTTGCGCGCTGACGGCGCCGGCGCAGCCTGTGCCAAGTCGATCTTGAACACTTGAACGGCCGAGGCCAACTCTTCTGCCTGCTTGTGCATGGCGTCGGCCGAGGCCGCCGCTTCTTCCACCAGCGCAGCGTTCTGCTGGGTCACCTGGTCCATCTGTGCGATGGCTTTGTTGACGTGGTCGATGCCGTTGTTCTGCTCCTGGCTGGCGAGCGTGATTTCGCCGATCAGATCGGCCACGCGTTTGACGCTGGTGACCACCTCCTGCATGGTGGCGCCGGCCTGGTCCACCAAGGCGGTGCCAGCGTGCACCTTGTCGACCGAGTCGCCGATCAGCCCCTTGATTTCCTTCGCGGCGGCCGCCGAGCGTTGCGCCAGGGTTCGCACTTCGGCTGCGACCACTGCAAATCCGCGACCCTGCTCGCCGGCGCGCGCAGCTTCGACCGCGGCGTTCAGGGCAAGAATGTTGGTTTGGAACGCAATGCCATCGATCACGCCGATGATGTCGACAATCTTCCGCGAAGATTCGTTGATCGCGGCCATGGTGCTCACGACCTCCGCAACGACGGAGCCGCCCTTGCCGGCCACCTCAGAGGCCACGGACGCCATCTCGTTCGCCTGCCGCGCATTGTCGGCATTCTGTTTTACGGTGGAGGTCAGCTCGTCCATAGAGGAAGCGGTCTCTTCCAGCGAGGCGGCCTGTTGCTCCGTTCGGGACGACAGATCCAGGTTCCCTGCGGCCATCTCATTGGTTGCCATGGCGATCGCATCCGTACCGCTGCGCACCTTGGTCACGATACCCAGCAGACTCTCCTGCATGGTCTTCATGGCGAAGAGCAGGCTGCTGTTATCCTTGGGCTTGACCTTCACCGGCTGCGACAAGTCGCCCGCGGCGATCCTGCGAGCCACTTCAGCGGCGTCCTCCGGATCGCCGCCGACTGCCTTGTTCAGGCTGAAAATGACGAGCAGAACCGCGCCGTTCAGGAAAATGCCAACCACGGTCAATGCCAGGAAGGCCGTCCAGAAGTCCCGGATCGCCGCGTCGGTCAGGTCGTCCAGGTAAACACCCGCAACGAAAGACCAGTCCCAGGGCTTGTACGTCAATACGTAAGAGCCTTTGTCGAACACTTCCGACTGGTTCGGGTGGCCCGGCTTGGGCCAGACATATTCCACCCATCCCTCACCGGAACCCTTGGCGATGGCCGCCATGTCCTTGAAGAGATAATTTCCTTTCGCGTCCTTGAATTCCGCCATCTCCTTGCCATCCATCTCCGGTTTGATCGGATGCATGACCATCTTGGGTTCGGAGGAGATGACGGTGAGGTAGCCGTCCGCGCCGTAGCGCAGTGCCTTGATCCGTGCCAGCGCCTGTTTTTTGGCTTCATCTTCGGGCAGGGTCCCGGCAGCGGCCATCTGGGCGTATTCCTTGGCGACCGATACGCCGATTTCCGTCACGGCTTTAAGGGAAAGTTGTCTTTCCTCCAAGCGGCGCTTGCTGTTGTGATAAATGTCGGTGAGGGTGATCGCCCACAGGCTTATCCAGCAGATAACCAGCGGGGCAAAGAGTTTGGTTCGAAACGAGAGTTTCATAGTGACTTCTAAAAACGAGGTGAATATTGCTTGGTGGAATGCAGGAGGGAGGGTACGCGTAGTGTATTTCAAAAAAATTGCTCTAGATCAATTTGTGCCGTATCTCGGGCGGGGTGTCGCCAAGCAGATACAAATCCCGAATTCCTGAACATGGATTAAGGAAGTAGGAAAAGCATGGACGGAAAATTGCCGGTGCATGTGGTGCCGCGGCACCCCGATGCATTTCCCATCACACCCACTCATGAGAAGGTAAATGAAGCGTTCCATTTCTATCGCACTGATTTTCGGAAGTCTTTTCTCCACTGCTGCGCTTGCTGACGCAAATCTCGCGAAAGCAAAGAATTGCATGGCTTGCCATTCTGTCGACAAGAAGGTAGTGGGACCGGCGTTCAAGGAAATCGCCGCCAAGTACGGAAGCCAGAAGGGGGCTGAGGATCAGCTCGTACAAAAGGTATTGAAAGGCAGCTCCGGCGTATGGGGTGGAATGCCGATGCCGCCGAATGCGGTGAGCGAGAAGGAGGCGCACACGCTCGTGCAATGGATCTTGAAGCAGAAATAAAGACGCCGGCCGGCTGCTGCACCGTGCACACCACATGGAGCAGCAGCCCTGTTTGTAGAGAGAGAAAGATATGAAGACTGAAACACTGACATTTGCACATGCACTGGATGAAGCGAGCGCCATGGAAGCGGCGCGGGTTCTCAATGCGATCAAGGGCATGCACAAGGCGGCCATCACAACGAAATCCGCGTCGATCGAAATCAGCTTCGATGAGGACGTCACATCGCTTCAAGAGGTGCGGTTTGCACTGCAAAATGCGGGCATCGGCGTGAAACGCGCTGCGCACGGGGCCGAAGGAATGTGCTGCGGAAGTTGCGGCAGCTGAAGCGCTTCATCTGTCATGAATTACCCTGCTTTCTTTGATCGTGCACCCGTCATCACCGTGCACGACGCACTCGCACAGTTTCTCGGTGCATGCGACGACGGCATCATCACCTACCGGTATATCGACGCGGTGCGTCTGGCCGGCCATTCGTGCCCGACAGTCGCCGGGGCCTACCTGATGACAAGGCGTGCCCTGGCACTGCTCTACCCGGACCGCATTCCCGAACGCGGGGAAGTGCAGGTCCGGTTTTCGTCGGCGCAGGACGAGGGCGTCACCGGTGTGATCGGAAGTGTTGTCAGTCTTGTCACGGGTGCAGCCGGGCTTGGCGGGTTCAAGGGCATCGGGCGGAACTTCAGGCGGCAGAACCTGATGTATTACTCTTGTGCGCTGGAAGGCGAGGTTGAGTTCGAGCGCATCGACAATGGCGCGAGGATTTACGTTGCCACCCATCTGCACCGGGTGGAGCCGGATCCACGGACAGGCGCCTTGCTCAGGAAAATGCTGGAAGGAGAGGCAAGCACCGAAGAAGCCAGGGAGTTTGCCGGGCTCTGGCAGGAACGCGTGATGCGCATCCTCATCGACCATGCGGATGACCCGGATCTCGTCACGGCGCAGGCCGTCTGAACGAATCAATAGGTGATCATCACGGTGTGCGCCTGCTGCGCACTGCAAGAAGCCGTCGGGCAGGTGCCCGCTTGCCCGGCAGGCATGCTGCCGCTCAGCGTCACAGTTTGGCCGGAATTGCCATTGCCGACGCCGGAGTCAGGACTGGCGGCAATGCTGTACTTGAGACCTTGCAGCGTGGCGCTGTCCGGGCTGACCGACACCGACCATGGAAGCCCGTTACTGCAACGCAGGTCAAAACTGGTCGATGCGGTTTGCGCCACGGGTGCGAATGCCGTGTAGTTGAAGCTCATCATGCCGGGAGCGGCGCTGAATACGCACTGGTTGTTCACGCCCACCGAAACGTTCAATGACGCCACCGGCGACAGCGCACCGCCGTTGTTATCCGGATATTGGGCAAACACGCCGACCAGGTCGGTGTAGATGCCGGCGGCCGGCGCACCCTGGTTGCCCCGGATGCGAATGCAGTATCCCCACGTGGCGGAAGCCGTCAGCCCGGAGCCGAAGTTGAGCGTGCCGGTAATGACGTCGTTTGTGCCATTTGCCGGGGCCTGCCAGTTGCTGGTGTTGGCGCAGGATGCGCTCCCGCCTGCGGTTGTGCCGCGGTTGAGGCTGTAGTCAAGCCGGTTCGTCGTCGCACCCAGTTGGACGCGACGCTGATTACCCTGGGGTTGCAGGCCATCTTCTGCCTTGATGCGATACGTCAGCGTATTGGCATCCGACGCGCTGCGGGTACAGGTGAGGACGACGGTGCCGGCGGCGTCGTTTGCATTCGCTCCCTGCACATAGATCATCCCGGTCCCGGTCACGGAAACCGAACAACTGTGTACAGCCCATGCATGGCCGCCCAGCAGCATCGACGCGCAGGCAGCCATGCGCAGAATAATCATCACGCGAGTCATCGCTGTACCCCTTTGCATGTCAAGGGCCCGACCCGGGCAATCTCGTCTTTCACCGCCTCCGGCAGCTCCAGCGTCATTGCACAGGCCGCTCCTTTCCACTTGAGCCGCAATTCGTTCGTGGCCTGCAGTCCGGTGATGAACGCTTCGCCGCGGCGGGCGACAAAAAACTCCCGCTGGTCGCCCAGAAGTTCGATAGGCGCGCCGGCGGGTGCAGGCTCGTCGTCGTCGAACACGATCCTGGCCAGTGCAGCGCGCCCCCTACGCACCGGGAACGTCACTTTCACGGCGCTGCGCCAAGCCGGGACCGCGACCTGTTCGATGGTGTCGAGCTCGGCATTGATCGGCAACTCGGAGGGATCCAGCTGAATCGCATTGTGCGTAAAGGAGTGCAGGCGCGGCAGCAAAGCGATGCCGTCGCGGTCGGTGCGCGTGAGCTTGCTGCCCTGGAAATGCACACCCACGTCTGGGTAGCCCGGCACTTCCACCAGCGCGAAACTGTCCTGCACGGTGCGTGACGCAAGGACACGGCCATCGATTGCAACCAGTCCGCCCTGTGCCCCCAAGCGGAGCGTCCGGTGTCCGGCAAACGTGCTCACATCGGCGGTCACCAGGCCGCGACTGCCCTGGTAAGACCATCCTCCCTCGCTGAAGGCCTCGCCGCCGCGCGTGCCGGCGAGCACACGCCAGCCCGAGCCTGTTTCGGCGGTCAATCCCTGGCTCGCGGCCACGTAGCCTTCCGTACGCCCGCCGCGGTGGAAAGCGCTGCCCGCGAGGTTCACCTGATCCTGCAGGGGAATCATGAGGGACATGCCCGCCGCCACGCGCTGGGCCACGCCC
Organism: Noviherbaspirillum sp.; assembly: GCF_035654295.1. Classification (GTDB taxonomy): domain Bacteria; phylum Pseudomonadota; class Gammaproteobacteria; order Burkholderiales; family Burkholderiaceae_D; genus Noviherbaspirillum. The sequence goes on from NZ_DASRXF010000140.1 coordinate 5,581, forward strand.
AGCACGCGGGTAAGAGAAAAAGCCAGCGAACTGCGCTGTCCGAGGCGCATCGAGTAATTCAGGCTGAGGGTACTCAGGCTTCCCAGGCCCCGGGTTTTCACGTACGCGCCGGCCAGGCCGACAACGCCGGCGCTCTCGGATGAAAAGCTGTAGCTGCCCGACAGCTGCAGTTCCGGTGGCGGTGAATCGCCGCTGCCTGCCCAGCGGTAAGCCTGGGTTGCGCCTTCGGCCCGCAGCGCGACGCTGTGGAATGCGCCGTTGCGTTCAAGCCCGAGCAACCATTGCCCACCCTGTCCGGTCCCATCGCGGTAACTCCATGCGAGCGCGCTTTGCGCGAGAACCTGACCGGGCAGGGCGAAGCTGGCACCCATACCAACATTGCGCGTGTCCCTGCCCCACGCGGCACTTGCCTCCAGCGTCAGGGACTTGCTGAGGCCGAGGCGCAACAGGCCGGAGACAAAGCCCTCGCCATAGTCGGCGCTGGCCGTGCCCAGGTTTTGCCGCACGGCGCCCGCCTCCACGCTCCAGTCGGTCAAGCCCTGTTCCAGCAGATCGGAATGACTGAAGAATGGCTGTGTCAGGACTGTTTCGCGGCCCAGGACGTCACGTACGACGACGCGGGCCTGGCCGCTGCCGGTGACAAGGGGGAAATTATCAATGGTGAACGGCCCGGTGGGAACATTCGAGGTTTGGCGCAGGGCGTCGTTGATATAGACCTCCACCGTGCTCGGCGCAGTGGAAGTGCCGGTGATGACCGGGACAGGTTGCGTGACGAAACCCTGCGTCAGGCCGAAATTCCGGCCAATCTGGATGCCGCCGAAGAAAAAGGGGCGCCCCCAGAAACCGTTGCGGGCGCTGCTGTCGCCCAGGCGAAGCGTGATGTTGTCCGAGGCGAAATCGCGCGTATAGGTGGTTTCGAGCCGGTTCCACCTGCGCGGCGGTGCCGTCTCGCTACCTGTCAGGTTGCGGCCGACAAGACTGTTCGTCAACACACCGAATGAGCCGGTCATCCCAACCTCCATCAAACTGCCCAGGTCTTGTACGCGTGCGGCAGACTGCGTGTCCGTATAGCTGACATCGTAGTTCACGAACAGCGCGGGCACAGACGGCGTAAGTACCGGCCGCTCCTCCCGCTCCTGCACCAGCCGCGTCGCAGTGAACGCGTCGGGCGGGAAGCTCAGCTCCAGCGACTGATTCCCCCAATCGGTCTTCATCGCAAAGCCGGGAAAGGAGGCCAGCGCAAACCAGGAAAGGCCGCGGCGCTCGACGGTCTCGATCTCCGGTCCATTTTTCAGCCGCCATTCGTTGATCGCCTCGACCGGTGCAAACAGGCGCCCGTCGGACTCCAGCAATATCCAGGAGCCCACCTTCGCTCCATTCAGGACGACTTCCAGGGGCACGAAGCGTGCGTCCGGTTTCTTCGCTTCTGCCGTCAGCGAGGTTGCGAGCCGTAGTGCAATAGGGGCACGATCAGGTTCGTCTGGCTGAAGTCCCTGCCCATGCACCGCCGCTGCGTACAGCAGGCCAAGGAATCCGGACATTCCGAGGAGCGGATGCTGAATTTCAGGGAAGTTCCACGTTGAAAACCTGGGTCGAGCCGTCGTCATACCGTGCTTCCATTTGCACCGCACCTGCACTTGGCATGCTTTCCGCCTTCATCTGCAAAGACTTGCGCCCCCCGGGAAGGATGTACATTCCGCCCTCAAACCGCGCCAGCAACTGGGAGCCGCGCCGTACCAACAGCTCACGTACCTGCGCATACGCAGTGCCGGTATTGGTGCAGCTGACCTTGAGCATGGAAGCATTGACCGATGGTGTGTCGCATACGACCGTCCGTTGCGCGGATGGCGGCGTGATAAACACCGGTATCGACAATGCCAGGCTGATGGGAATCTGAATCGTGTTTTCTTTCGGTGCGCTTGCTCCGGGCACTTCGCGAACGATCAGGCGATACGTCAGTTGCCTGCTTGCGTCCGCCGGTTTGAGCAGCGCCAGGCGCACGACCTGGCGTGCCTGGGGGGCGAGTTTGATGATGGGAGGCGCGAGAACGATATCGTCGGTGAGCGTGAGTTCATCGCTTCCATCCGGCGCCTGCTGCCATGCGTTGACGTCGGCTTGCAGTGCAACTTCGGTGTCGCCTTCGTTCACCAGGCTTACCGCCACGGCGCGGTCGCGCGGTTTCATGTAGATCCGGACGGGGGATACCGAAAAGACGCCGGCATGTGCCATCGGAATCGAGAGCGAGACGGCCAGCAGGGCGGTAATGATGCGGTTCATTGTGCAAAGGCGGGAAGAAAGCGGCATGATCGGTGCGGCGCTTCGGGCTGGAGTTGAAGAAATGCGGCAAATAACATGGCGAGCGCTAGAACACGACCCAGACTTCCTGCGCCGCGTCATCGCCGGAAGTGTTGAAAACTCGCGAGGTCGTGGACTTGCTCGTGCCGGCGCCATAGGGCGCGCTTCCCGCCGGATTCAACCCGGCATTGATATCAGCCATCGCTCCGGCACCAACCCCGACTCGAATTGCGCCGCCGCGTGCGCTCCAGAGGCCCTTGTCGGACGGACCTTCGATATGCACAAACTGCCTCGTCGAGCAAAACACCTGCACGATCGTGCTGGCCTGCTTGCCGAACACGCCGCTCAGGCAGCCATGCGCGGGAGCGAGGGATACGCTGACAAGGAAACGTAGCGAACTCACGCCTGCGGCCGCCGGCTGGCAGGCGGCCGCAAGAAGCAACCCGCAGCAGATGGCCGGCATCCGGGACATTGCTGCAGGATCAATAGGTGATGGTCAGGGTCCGCGCCTGTGTACTCGCCACGCCCGCCGTGCCTGCCTGTCCCGCGGGCATCGAGCCGGAGACGGTGTAGCGGTAGGTATCCGGCGTCCCGATATCGACGGTGGTGGCGGCGGTGCCTGCGGTCAGTGCGCCGGCGGTGACCGCCAGGGTATAGCGCAGGCCGGCGACCACGCCTTCGCCGGTTGCCGTCGAACCCGCGGCGGAGCTGGTCTTGTCGGTGCCGGTATCAAACACCACCGTCGGCGCGGCGCCGAAACCGCGCGTACACTCGAAGTCGATGTTGATGCTGGTGGCGGACACTGCCGAACCGGAGAACCCTTCATAGGTGCCGAAACTCAGCGTCTGGTTATCCGACCCCGATTTGACGCGGCACTTCGACGTCAAGGTCACAGAGGTCGTAAAGTTTGCGGAAACAGTCGCTGAATAAGCCTGGGGGGCAAAGAACAGCGCGGCCAGGCTCAACAACATTAAGGACAGGATCTTCATGAGCGGCTCCAATCAGACATCGAACAGGGTTCAAGTGAACGCAAGAAAATGTGGACACCTGATTGGGCAAAAATGTCATGAAGAAAAGCAATGCTCACCGAAAATTAATATTATTTAATAACTGTGAATGGCCGGACGGACGCGTGCCGGCATCCTGATGACGAACCAGTATGCCCAGAAAAGCAGGATGCCCTGCAGGGGCGCCCGGATGAGCAGGTAGGCGGGACCCCATGCATGGCCGCCCATCGGGACATGATTGATGGCTGCATAGACGTTCGCCGGGAAGAACAGCACAAGCACAGCGGCCGCGACATATCCGGCCAGCCTGCGGGAAGCGGGAAACAGCAAGCCTGCGGCGATCGCGAACTCCAGCATGCCTGTCGCATGGACCAGCAGGACACGGCCCGGCACCCACGCGGGCAGCATTTGCGCCATGGTTTCCACCTGGGTGAAGTGGCCGATCCCGGTAAATACGAATACGATCGCCAGGCCAATCGCACCCATGTTGCGTGTATCGAGCGCCGGTCCGCCCGCGGTACGAAGTAAAACGGCGAACAAGAGCGGCAAGGCCAGGATTGCCAGCATGATCAATGGAGTCGTCATCGCACACCTCATCAATGGATATCGAAGCGGCGCCGGAGCGGCGCCGAACTTGTCCGCTTACGATAGGTGTGCCGGTCCGGGTGATCAACCGGGATGCGACGAAGTGGGCAATACGCGGAGCGAAGCGCCGGAACCGGACCGCAAGAATCACCGCCCGGCGCTGCGCTCCTGCACCGGGCCGTCCAGGCTCCGCAGGAATTCCGCCAGGTCGCGCGCCTCCTGGTCCGACAGCGTGATCTTGCTCAGTTCGCTGTGCCCGACCTTGGCGGCAGGTGCGTTCCTGTAATGTTCGATCACCTCGGCCAAGCTGCGCTTCTGCCCGGCGTGCATGTAGGGAGCGCGTGCCGCAACATTCCTCAGGCTCGGTGTCTTGAATGCCGCGTCGAGCGAGTGGTCCTCTCCGGCGAGGAACCTCAGCTCCTCGCAGTGTTCTTCGCCGGCGTCGCTGAACGGGCCGAGACAGTTGAATGCGTCCTTTGCCACCTTGGCGATGCCTGATCGCCGCCCCAGGTCCCGCTTCGCATCACTGAGCTGCGGAATCCCCGTGTTGTGAAAGTGCTGGTCTGTCAGCAAAGGCCCGTTGTGGCATGTGACGCATTGACCTTTTCCTATGAACACGCGCAGGCCGTTCTTTTCCGAGGGCGTGAGTTCCTGGTAGCTCCCGGCGTCGCGCTTGACGACGGCTTCGAGGTAGCGGTCCACCCGCGATTCGCCATGCTGCAACGTTTTCTCGTAGGCCGCGATGGCCTTGCCCATGTTTGCAAACACGCGCGATACGGCGTCGCGGTCGGTAGCACCCATTCCGGCCCAGAGCGCGCGTTGCCTGTCATTGCCGATCGGGCTCCCTTCGCGCGGCAGGCGGGTCAGGTCGGGCAGCGGCCCGAACACGGACTCGTACGCACTTTGATAATGGGCACGCAGGATATGGGCATAGGCGAGCCGGTTTCCTCCATGCTCGGCAGGATCTTCCAGCGGCCCCAGCGCCTGCGACCATAAACTGTCTTTCCGGCCGTCCCAGAACAGGAAGGGACTGTAGCCGGCGCCCGCGACAGGCATTGTGCGCCGTGTACCGGTTGCCACGCCGAGTCCCAGGGGGCGGCCATCCTGGAACTGTTGTTTGGGATCGTGGCAGCTTGCGCAGGAGACCGCGCCATTGCTGCTGAAGCGCTTGTCGAAGAAGATGTGCTTTCCCAGTTCCGCTGCGCGGGGATCGCTCTCGTAGCGGTTCGAGTAATCCCGGGGAGGGGGCTCGAGCTGGCTCAAGCGCAGCGAGGACAGGACGGAAATTTCCTGCTTGCTCCAGCCATCCGCACCGCCCCACGGGACGGCTGTTGCGGTTGCGGCAACCAGGGTGGAGACGGCAATCGTCGCTTTGAGTATCACCTTCATGACGCACCTCGGCTTGCCAGCTTATTGCTGGCCGATGACGGTATTGAACGTGACCTTGTCGGCGCCTGTGGAGGATGCGATATCCAGCTTCAGTTCCCACCATCCCGTCATGCTGAACTTCATGCCTTCGATCAGGTAGCGGCCCTCGCCGAGTTCCTTTGTCACCCGCGGCTGCGTCGGGTAACCGTGCCCGTGCTGCGGCATCCCGCCACCCACGGCGATCCTGGCGCCGGTGACCGGCTCTCCGGTAGGCAGCGATACCTTTGCCTCCCAGGAATGGATTTTGTTGATTGCGATCGGATTGGCGAGCGAGCGCACTTCGACCACATAAAGACGCTGTTCGGTGGGGCGCTTGGACGACAGATCAAGCCCGGTGGGCGGGGACATGCATCCGGCGAGGAAAGCGAATGCAAGCAGGCAGGTAAGTCCGAAAATCTTTCGGTGGAGCATGACGGAATCCTTTCGTTGAAGTTGGTCAATTGCGCGTCGCCGCAGGTCGGCAACGCGCGTCAAGACCCGTACTCTCAACTATCCAACGATGGAAAGGTCAAGCAGATGTCGAAGATTTTTTTTGGCCCGGCCGGAAGCTTGTATCAGGCAGCGGCCTGCCGCACGAAGCCGTCGGCGAACAGCAGGGCAGGGTTGCCGTCGGCAGTATGCGTGCCGGGGCCATTGGCGAGGCCGCCAAGCAGCCAGTCGCCTTTCCACGGCGCCAGGGAACGCAACTGATTGTGGCGTGGCCCCGGCGTTACTGCGATCCGCCGCACGAACCTTCCCTGTGCGTCGGCGATGGCCAGCAGCGGTGCCGCTTCCTCCGAGATGCTGGCGCCGGCCGGATTCTGCCAATAGCCGGTGGCGCCGGCCAGTAACATGCGGCCGTCGCGCATCGGGGCGATATCTAGGATGACGTCGCCGCGATCGACGTTGAGCGGCAGCGCGCGCTGGAGCGCCGGACCGTTGTCCTGCACGACGGACAGATAGCCGTTCCACCCGTGGCCGTCGGGAGACTGCTCGGTCCGCACCCGGCCTCCCACCACGACGCTGTTGCCCACCCAGCGCAGCGCATGGAGTTCCGACTTCTGTACCGTGTCGACCAGGGTGGTGCGCAGCCGGGCGCCGCTCGCGTCGAGCCGGGTGACCAGCACACCGCTGGCAACGGACGCGTCCAGCCCATCCTTGAAATAGTCGATGTGCCCTTCCAGCAATTCGGTCACGTTAAGGTTGACGGCGATTGCGACTGCGCCCCGGTCGTCGACGTCAAGATGCACATGCCATTGATTCACGAGGCCGCCGAACGGATCGAAGGTGCCCGACGTCAGGAACACCGAGCCGATCGTCACGCCGGGCTCGACGAGCGTGCGCCAGACGGTCTGCACGCCGCCGCCGGTTGTCTGGCGCAAGCGGTACGCGAGGACCGCATTGCGGCCGGTGCGCAAGGCCATGATCACGTCCTCGCCCATCGCCGAAATGCGCGCGGCGTCGCGCGTGGCATGTGGCAGCAGCGCGGTGGAATCGCGGATCTGTTGCGGATCGCCGAGGTACGGGTCGGTGGCTGCGAGGGCATCGGTGAAGTCGCCTTGCGCGAGCGTCGCGCCGTGGCGGCTCAAGCGCACCAGCCGTACAGTGCGGTCGGTTCCGAGCACGACGGTGATGTCGGTCGATGGATGTACCGCAAAGTCCAGCAAGGACCATCCGGCCGGCGGTTTGTACGTCGAGGTGCGCAGCGTATCCGCATCCGTCAGCACCAGCTGGCGTTCCGGCCTGAGGACGTTGGCCAGGGGGAGCAGCTTTTCCGCGAGGACGGCCCAGCCGCCATTGAAGGTGCGTACCTTCATTGCTGCGGTACCGGGCAGCGTCTGGTTGACCGGTGCGGGCGCCGGATCGACGCCGCCGCCGAAACTGATGCTTCCGCCGCCGCAGGCAGCCAGCGCGCCGGGCAAGGAAAGGGAAGCGATGGCGCGCAACAGGGTGCGGCGCTGGGGGCTGCGCAACGGCGCAGTGTGCGGTGTGGACAACATGTTCGACATGATCGGGAATGAGTGCAGGTTTGCGCTGCATGGTAGCCAAGTTCGCCTGGCCATTTGTCGCGAATGTGTCGCGAATTTGTGGTGCGAAGCGCTTCCCGCGCTTGCCATGCGCGGCATAAAAAAACGTGGTAGCCTACGCAAGTTTTATTAAAAGAATTTGGCTTTACGCCAAACTTCGATCGGGAGAGAACGCCGGGAAAACCACTCCGGCGGCGCCGAAGGAGCAACCGCCCCGGAAACTCTCAGGCAAAAGGACCGATCGGATCAATGCACTCTGAAGAGCGGCCGGACTTCGTCACCCGGCACACCGCAGGAGCAAGTGCCTCACACCATGAGGCATGAATCTCTCAGGTACCAAACAGAGGGGGCGTACGTTGCGCATGGCGCGCACGTGCCTTAACCCCATGACCTGTCTGGAGCCTGCACTCATGAAATCCATCGCAGTGATCGGCGGCGGTATTACCGGCGTCACGACCGCTTACGCCCTCGCCAAACGCGGCTTTGCCGTCACCCTGTTTGAAAAGCACCGCTATGCCGCCATGGAGACCTCGTTCGCCAACGGCGGACAGCTCTCCGCCTCCAATGCCGAGGTCTGGACGCACTGGAGCACCATCCTCAAGGGCCTGAAGTGGATGCTGAAAAGCGATGCGCCGCTACTGGTCAACCCCAAGCCGAGCTGGCACAAGCTGTCATGGTTTGGGGAATTCATTGCCAATATTCCGAAGTACCGCCAGAACACAGTGGAAACCGCGCGTATGGCGGTGGCCGCGCGCGCGCACCTGTTCGCCTGGGCCGAAGCGGAAGGCGTGGACTTTGACCTCAAGAAAGAGGGCATCCTGCACATCTACCGCGACAAGAAGGGCTTCGACCACGCGGGCGAAGTGTCGAAGCTCCTTGCCGCCGGCGGCCTGGAACGCCGCGCCGTCACACCGGACGAGATGCGCGCCATCGAGCCGACGCTGGCCGGCAGCTACTACGGCGGCTACTACACGGAAAGCGACTCCACCGGCGACATCCACAAGTTCACGGTTGGCCTGGCCGGCGCCATCGAACGTCTCGGCGTGCGCTGCGTCTACGGCCAGGACGTGATTTCCGTGCACAGCAACGAAGAAACGGCCACCGTGATCGTCGGCGATGACGAATCGGAGCAGCCCTATCAATTTGACGGCCTCGTGGTCTGTGCCGGGGTGAACAGCCGCAGGTTCGCCGCTCAGCTGGGAGACCGCGTCAATGTGTATCCGGTCAAGGGCTATTCCATCACGGTCAACCTGCTGGACCAGCGCAGCCAGGAGGCGGCACCGACGGTAAGCCTGCTTGACGATGAAACCAAGCTCGTCACCAGCCGCCTCGGTGTGGACCGTTTCCGCGTCGCCGGCACCGCGGAATTCAACGGCTACAACAAGGACATCCGCGCCGACCGCATCCGCCCTCTGGTCGATTGGGTCAACCAGTGTTTCCCGGAGGTGAACACGCGGCAGGTGGTGCCGTGGGCGGGGCTGCGTCCGATGATGCCCGACATGATGCCGCGCGTCGGCCGCGGCCGCTGCCCGAACGTGTTCTACAACACCGGACACGGCCATCTCGGCTGGACCTTGTCGGCCGTCACCGCGGACATGATCGCGAACGTGATCAAAGGGACTTCCGACACGCGCATATACGTTCCGTTGCAGTTCAAGAGCGCCTAAGCTTCCCTTGATCCGGCGGCAAGCGCACGCAGATTGAGTCGTGACATAACACGGGTTTCCGTGCGGTAAAAATCCGATGCACCAGGGAGATGTTTCTCCCCGGTGCATTTTTTTTGGCACGTTCATTCCACAGCCATGCGGCAAACACGAGTGTCGTCCGCGCAGACACAAGCTCGGCCGGGTTGTGTTTTCGCTGTACACACCCAAGGCTTCCGGCGCCCGAAATGCCCGGTTTACGCCGATTTCAGCACATGGAACGGTACTTGCAGATCCAGCTGGCAGGCACCGGCCTCCACGCCGGCGCCGCAACTTCCCGAGGATCGCAGGAGACGCAGCGGACAAGCCCCAGGCGCCCGCTGCCCGAAACACTCAACTACAACACGGAGAGCAACCCATGAAGCAGGCCGCACGTATCGCAATGGCTGCCGCAGCCGCAACCCTTGTCTCGGGCCCGGCAGCCGCACAGATTTCCGACGACGCCATCAAGATCGGCGTCATCGTCGACAAGACCGGCGTCTATTCCGCAAACGGTGGCCCAGGCGCCGTCCGGGCTGTCGAGCTGGCGGTCAAGGACTTTGGCGGCATGGTCAACGGCAAGAAGATCGAGGTGGTCTCGGCCGACTACCAGAACAAGGTCGACATCGCCCTGTCCAAGGCGCGCGAGTGGATCGACGTCGACAAGATGGACATGATCATCGAATCCACCGACTCGGCCGCTTCCATCGCCATGCAGAAGCTGGGCGCGGAAAAGAAGCGCGTCATGATCTTTGCCGGTTCGGCCACGACCGCCCTCACCAACAAGGAATGCTCTCCCTACGGCGTTCACTATGTGTACGACACCTACGCACTGGCGACCGGCACCGGCCGTGCCGTCATGCAGGACGGCGGCGACACCTGGTACTTCATCACCGCCGATTACGCCTTCGGTTCCTCGCTGGAAAAGGACACCACGCGCGTGATCCAGGAAATGAACGGCAAGGTGCTGGGCACCATCAAGCATCCGCTGTCGGCGTCGGATTTCTCGTCCTTCCTGCTGCAGGCCCAGGCGTCGAAAGCCAAGGTGATCGGCCTGGCCAACGCCGGCAAGGATACGCAGAACTCGGTGCGACAGGCGGCCGAGTTCGGCATCGGCGGCGGCGGCCAGAAGCTGGCGACGCTGCTGGTATTCGACACCGACATCAAGGGCCTCGGCCTGAAGAACGCGCAGGGCTTGCTGTTCACCACCGGCTTCTACTGGGACTACAACGACGAGACACGCAAGTGGTCGCGCCGCTTCTATGACGTGCACAAGGCCATGCCGACCATGATCCAGGCCGGCATGTACTCCGCCACCATGCACTACCTGAAGTCCATCCAGGCCACCGGCACCGACAACCCGGACGCGGTCATGAAAAAGATGAAGGAGACCGAGATCAACGACTTCTTCGCCAAGGGCGGCCGCATCCGCGAAGACGGACGCATGATCCACGACATGTACCTTGCCGAAGCCAAGAAGCCCAGCGAATCGAAAGAAGAGTGGGACATCATGAAGATCAAGCGCGTCATCCCGCGCGACCAGGCCTTCCAGCCGCTTTCGGAAAGCACCTGCCCGCTGGTCAAGAAGTAATCCCCGTTGGACGGAGGCGCACGGCGCCTCCGTCATTTTTTCCATCACATGTCCACGCATGAATACGAAAGAAACAGCACCGTCACCGAGCAAGGAACAGGTCAGGGACTGGCTGCGCCAGCGCCGGATCGCCACCGGGCCGCTGCCCGATCCCGAGCAGATACGCCGTGCGCTCGGATGGGAGACGAATGCGGAACGCAATTCACTGGGGGAAATGCATGGTCACGGTCGAAGCGGATGCTGATGCGCGTCTCTCCATTGTGGGGGACGCCGGCCGGCCAGGCGTGCTGTTTGTCCTGAACGACGTCCCCAAAGGGATGGATGAGGAATTCACGCGCTGGTACCACCAGGAACACCTGACCGAGCGCCTCGCACTGCCGGGATTCGTCCGGGCGCGGCGCTATCGTTCGGTGGAAGGGCAGCCCAACTACATGGTCGTCTACGACTGCGAATCGGTGGAAACACTGGCGTCGGCACCGTACCTCGAGCGGCTGGCGCACCCGTCGCCATGGACACAGAAGATCATGCGGCATTTCCTGAACATGGAACGTTCCGCCTGCGGCGAAACCTGGGCAGCCGGCGAGGGCACCGGCGGGGCGGCAATCGTCACCCACTGCAAACCGATACAGGGAAGGGAGGACGACGCCCGGCGCTTCATCCGTGAAGAGCTCGGGCCGCGCCTGATGCAGAACACCTGCATTGTCCGCATTGCGCTTTGGGAAACCGATGCCGGCGTCACCGGCGCACCCAGCATGGAACGCGAACTGCGTCCCGGCAAGGACGCGCTCGCCGACTGGGTGCTGTTCATCGAGTGCACTGATCTTGCCCAGGTCGCACTTGCACTGCACACCCATGTGCTGACAGGCGAGGGCGCGCGCACAGGGCTGTTACTGGGCTCATGGCTGCGTTACCAGCTGATTTACGAGCGCCACGCGACCGGCGATTCGCCTGCTACATCAAACCGTCATTCGAAAGGAACACCATGAACAAGGAACTCTTCGACAAGGGCCTGCAGACCCGCCGCGAGGTGCTGGGCGCCGAGTACGTCGACGCATCGATCAAGAATGCGGACGATTTCAACATGCCCATGCAGGAACTCGTCACGCAATACTGCTGGGGGGATGTCTGGAACCGCCCCGGCCTCGATCGCCGCACGCGCAGCTTCCTCAATCTCGCGATGCTGACCGCCCTCAACCGTCCGCACGAGCTCAAGCTGCATGTGCGCGGGGCGATCAACAACGGACTCACCAAGGAAGAAATCAAGGAAGTATTCCTCCAGACCGCCATTTACTGCGGCGTGCCGGCGGCCATCGATGCCTTCCGCACCGCCAAGGAAGTGTTCAAGGAAATGGGTGTCTGATGAACATCGGCTTTATCGGACTGGGCATGATGGGCTATCCGATGGCCCATCTGCTGACGCAGGGCGGACATGCGCTGCGCGTAATGGACCTGAACGCCGCGACAACCTCACGCTTCGTGGCGGAACACGAGGGCGCCTCCGCGGCGGCCGCGCTGCAGGATTTCGGCGATGCGCAGGTGCTGATCACGATGCTGCCCGACTCCAACGCGGTCGAGTCCGTCGTGCTGGGCAAGGAAGGGATGCAAGGACTGGACGGCATCCTGCGCCCGGGAACCGCCATCATCGACATGAGCTCGTCCGAACCCGTGCGCTCCCGCCGGCTGGCGGGCCTGCTGGCCGGACGCGGTTTCCGCTATCTCGATGCGCCGGTCTCCGGCGGTGTCAAGCGGGCGGTAGCGGGCACGCTGGCCATCATGGTCGGCGGCGACGCGCAGGTCCTGGCGGACATGGAACCGGTGCTGAATCTCCTGGGCAAGTGTACGCACGTCGGTGCCGCCGGTGCCGGCCATGCGATGAAGGCCTTGAACAATTACGTGTCGGCCGCTGGCCTCGTCGCCACGGTGGAGGCATTGCACGCGGGACAAGCCTTCGGCCTCGATCCCAACGTCATGGTGTCTGTGCTCAATGCGTCGACGGGCAAGAACAACACCACGGAAAACAAGGCCAGCCAGTTCATGCTCTCGGGCGCGTACAACTCCGGCTTCTCCCTTGCCCTGATGGCCAAGGATCTGGGTATCGCGATGGGCCTGGGGAAGTCGGTGGGCCAGCCCATGCCGCTCGGCGACGAAGTGCTGCAGATCTGGCGCGATGCCAGCGAGGCGTTGGGCCCGTCGGCCGATCACACCGAAATGTATCGCTACGCTCCGCCGAAAACCTGAACCGACGATGACTGCCACCCTGCCAGCCTATGAAGTGTTCGCACTGCGCTACGCGACGGTGGCGCGGCGGCGCCCTGAAAATTTCATGGTGCACGACCCTCACGACGGGCCGATGCCGATGGACTATTTTGTCTGGGTGATCCGGGGAGAAGGGCGCACCTGGCTGGTGGACACCGGCTTCAACAAGGCGGCTGCCGATGCCCGCCAGCGGGTCTTCCTGCGCTGCCCGATCGATGCCTTGTCCGCACTCGGCCTCGCGGCGGGGCAGGTGAGCGATGTGATCATCACCCATCTGCACTATGACCACGCGGGCAACGTCAACCTCCTGCCCAATGCCCGCATCCACCTGCAGGAGCGGGAGCTCCAATACGCCACCGGCCGCTACATGACGCATCCGCTCCTGCGCCATGCCTTCGCCGTGGACGATGTAGTGGAAATCGTGCGCGGCCTGTACAGCGACCGCATCCAATTCCATGACGGCGATGCGGAGCTGGCGCCGGGGCTGCAGCTCGTGCTGGTCGGCGGACATACGGCCGGCTTGCAGGCAGTGCGCGTGCACACGGCGCGCGGATGGGTGGTGCTGGCGTCGGACGCCTCGCATTTCTACGAGAACATCCATCGCGAATCGCCTTTCCCCATCGTGCTGCACGTGGGTGAAATGCTGGAGGGTTACCGGCGCCTTTTGTCGCTGGCGGAGACCCCGGACCACCTCGTGCCCGGCCACGACCCGCTGGTACTCGCGCGCTATCCGCGCATCGGCGATCCTGCGAGCGAGGTGGTGAAACTGCATGCGCCGCCGCTGGCGCCGCTGGAAGTGCTTAGATAGGCAGCTGCTCTTCGCCGGACAGCTTCTTGTAAAGGTAGGCGCGTGAAATCCCGAGTTCCTCCGCGACCTTCTTCTTGTTCCCCTTGTGCCTCTGCATCGCATCCCGGATCATCGTCTTTTCCATTTCATCGATGGCATCCTGGATCTTGCCCGAGGAAGCAACGCGCGGCGCGGTATCCGCAGGCGGCGCCGGACGCTCGGCAAGCTCCTGCGGCATCAGGCGGAAGTTGTCGAGCGTGATTTCCGGGCCGTCGCAGAAGATCGCGGCCTTTTCCACCTCATGCAGCAATTGCCGCACATTGCCCGGCCATGGCAGTTCCTTGAGGTAGTCATAGACACGGGAATCGACACCCTTCACCGGCGTCCGGTGCCGCTCGGCGAAGGCGGCCAGGAAGCTCTGAACGAGCTCGGGGATGTCCTCGGGCCGCTCGCGCAGGCTGGGCATGCGGATGGTAACGCCGCTGATGCGGTAATACAGATCCAGGCGGAACTCGCCGTTGGCAATCATTTCCTGGAAATTGCGATTGGTCGCGCTGATAAGGCGGAAGTCCGAGTGGCGTGGCCGGTCGCCGCCCACGCGCTCGAAGATGCCGTCCTGCAGCACGCGCAGCAGCTTGACCTGCACCTCCGCGGGCATGTCGCCGATCTCGTCGAAGAACAGCGTGCTCTGGTCGGCGAGTTCGAACTTGCCCTTGCGTCCCTTGCGCTCGGCGCCGGTAAAGGCGCCGCCCTCATAGCCGAACAGTTCGCTCTCGACCAGCGAGGCGGGCAGGGCGGCGGCATTGACGAACACCATCGGATTTTCGCTGCGCCGGCTTAATGCATGGATCGCATGCGCCGCCAGTTCCTTGCCGGTCCCGCTCTCGCCGATGATCAGCACCGGCACGGAAAGCGGCGCGACCTTGGCGATGTCGGCCTTCAGCTGGCGTATCGCATCGCTGTTGCCCACCATCTTGTCGAGGCCGTAGGCGCGGCGCTTGAGGCCCGAGAGCTCGCTGCGGTAAAACTCGACTTCGGAGCGCAGTTTGACCACTTCCTTGCTGAGTTCGACCACCGTCTCGGGGCCCTTGAACATCACGCGTCCCAGGGCGCCGAGCGTCTTGCCGTTCTCGATCAGGGGGATACGCGCCACCACGCGAGTGACGCCGCCCATTTCCTGCAGCTTGCCGATCTCGGCCTTGCCGGTGCGGACGACTTCATGCAGGTTGGTGTTGGGGATCACATCGGTCACCTTCTTGCCGATGGCCTCGCCATGCTCGATGCCGAAGAACCGTTCGTGCACCGGAGGGATGTAGCGGATGCGCGCCTTCTCATCCACAACTACGACGGACTCGTAGGGGTTGTTCAGGAAGTAATCGAACACCGCATGCGCGAAGTCGACATTGGCGACGAAGTCGAAGAAGGTGGATTTGCTGGATGCCTTCTGGATGAAGAACAGAGTGGCGTCATCGGCGGAGCGGAAGCTCACGTTCAGCTTAGGGTCGCCCTCCAGCGCCAGCATGCCCCGTTTGCGGTCTTGCTTCCGATATTGATCGAGCAGGCGTGCTTGTACGGTCTCGTCGCGCGCGAACCCGGTGGCGCAGATCACTTCGCCGTTCGTGTTCAGTATCAGCGCCCCAAAGGCGAGCGGGTCGTGGTCAGTGGTGTCCATGCTTCTCGGACCGTCTTCAAAAAATACAGAGCAGAGTGGGTTGTCATGATTGTCTCCCAAATAGACATTCTCTGCAGACGGCAAGTTGCTTTCCCGGGTGGCATGGAGGTTGCAAAGTAGCGATTGTTCGAAGGCATCCGGCCGCCCCGCGCGCTGGGATGAGTCCACTGCAACAAAAATTTCTCTTCAGAAAATCTCTCCACATGCACGCAATGGATAAGGGCCGCTTCATGCTTGAGCAACTGCTTAACGATTCGAGGCATCGGCGTTGGCGGCGAAACGAAGACCGGGCAGCGATGCCCCCGGATGAAAACATGCGGCCCATGCCCACCTCCGGCCTGTTGGAGAGCATTCATGCGCGACGATCGAGAGGCGAGTCCTTTGCTTCCATTGCCGCAGCCCTCA
>NZ_DASRXF010000141.1:0-19803 GCF_035654295.1 Noviherbaspirillum sp.
CGCCCGATCGCCGCTTCCACGAAGCCTTCGCGCTCCAGCCGCTTCTCTTCCAGCATTTTCGCGATGCGCTTGTAGGTCGCGGGCTCGAGGAAGCGGAAAGCGAGGTCTTCCAGCTCCCACTTCAGCTGCCATATCCCGAGGCGGTTGGCGAGCGGCGCATACAGGTCGAGCGTTTCGCGCGCGTACTGGTGGGTCTGCTCGTTTTCCAGCTTGACGTCGGCAAAGTACCGCAGCGTCGTCACCCGCGAAGCGAGGCGAACCAGCACCACCCGCATGTCGGAGGCCATCGCCAGCAGCATCTTGCGCAGCGTTTCGAGCTGATCTGCCGCCTGCTGCGGCGCATTCTTGCCGCGTCCGATTTCCTGGTAACCGAAGGTTTGCTCGTGCAGGCGCATCAGCTGCCTGATGCCGGCCACCAGGTCGGCGATCTCGATCCCGAAGCGCTCCTCGATCGATTCCGCGGCCTTGGCGTCGACGACCGGCAACTCGAACAGCAAGCCGGCGATGCGCGTATCGGCATCGGTATTCAGGAGGGAGAGCGTGGTCGCCGCCCCCTGGGCAAACTCGAACGTATCCTGGCCCGTCGCGACAGTCTTGCCGCGATAGAACGGTTCCACGAATGCCAAGGCGTCCTGGACGCGGGCACTGTCCTCCGCCGACAGTCCGGTGGACAACTGGGCAGACACCTCCCCTGGCGTTGCGACGATCGAAACCATGAGCGATTACTTTTGTGCGGCGGTGACCACCATTTCAACCAGCCACTCGGGCTTGGCAAGCTTGGCTTCGACCGTGGCGCGCGGGGGCGAATTCCCCTCGGCCACCCATTCATTCCAGACCGAATTCATGCCGGGAAAATCCTTCATGTCAGCGATATAGATCTGGCACATCAGAATGCGCGACTTGTCGCTGCCCGCTTCGGCCAGCAAGCGGTCGATGTGGCCCAGCACTTCGCGTGTCTGGCCTTCGATGTTTTGCGTGAGGTCTTCGGCGATCTGCCCGGCGAGGTAGACCGTGCCGTTGTGGATGGCAACTTCCGAGAGTGTTTTCCCGACATGCAGGCGCTTGATTTCCATGTGTTCGACTTCCGTATTTATTGAAGCAGGAATTCCCTGACAATCGCGATCTGGTCTTCGCGCAGAAACGTAGGCGCATGGCCGACGCCAGGAATCTCGACCAGCCTTGCCTTCGGGCCGCGCGCTGTCATCGCGTGCGCCACTTCCGGCGTCAGCAGGTCCGATTGGGCGCCGCGCACCAGGAGCGTGGGACAGGAGATCGCATCGTAGGCCATCCACAGCATCGCCTCCGCGTGCTGCATCATCTCTGGCGTCGTCGCCTTGATGGGCACCGCGAGTCCCGGATCGTAGTGCAGGATCCACTTCCCGTCGCTGTCCTGCTTCAGCGCGTCCGCGGCCAGCTTGCGCCATTCCTCTTCGCTGTGCGGCCCGAACGGAAGTGAGATGTCGCGGATGTAGCGTGCCGCTTCATCGAAGGTGGCGAAGCGGACATCCTTGCCGACATAGTCGCCGATGCGCGCAAGCGCGGCCGGATTCAGTGCAGGCCCGACATCGTTGAGCACCAGCTTGCGGACAGGGCTGTCTTTCAGCGAGGCCAGCCCCATGCCGATCAGTCCGCCCATCGAGGTGCCGAACCAGTGCACCGATTCCGCATCGAGCCGCGCGAGCAGGGTCACCATGTCGCTCACATACTGCGGCACCTGGTAATGCTGCGGATTCTGCAGCCGGTCGGAACGTCCGCGCCCCACCACGTCGGGACAGACCACCCGGTACCGGTCGCACAAGGCCGTTGCCATGTTGTCAAAATCGTCCGAAACACGCGTCACCCCGTGCACGCACACTAGCACCCTGGGATTCTTCGGATCGCCCCACTCCTTGTACGCCATCCTGTGCAATCCCGAGGGCGACAGGCATTGGACCGTCCTGATCTGATGTTGAGCCATTCTGTCGTGATTTTGTCGCGAATCAGTTTATCCGATTGTCATTCTCACATTTTACTGGTCGTTCCGCTTAAAATCCTACGTAGGTTCGTCGCAAATCCAAATTTCATTCGCAGAGGACATCATGCAAGGCAATATGCATAAAGGGAAAACCGCACTGGTGACAGGCTCAACCTCGGGCATCGGCCTGGGGATTGCGCAAGCCTTCGCGGCACAGGGCGCGAACATCGTTTTCAACGGCTTCGGTGACAGCAAGGAAATTGAGGCGCTGCAAGCCCGCGTGCGCGACGAATTCGGTGTGCAGACCGCCTATCACAATGCGGACATGTCCAAGCCTGCCGAGATCGAAGCCATGATGAAGTTCGCCACCGAAAAGTTCGGCGGCGTCGATATCCTCGTCAACAATGCCGGCATCCAGCACGTCGCCAACATCGAGGATTTTCCCGTCGAGCGCTGGGACGCGATCATTGCGATCAACCTGACTTCCGCATTTCACACGACCCGTCTTGCCTTGCCTTCGATGAAGGCAAAGAACTGGGGTCGCATCATCAACGTTGCCTCGGTACACGGCCTGGTGGGCTCGGCACAGAAATCCGCCTACGTTGCAGCAAAGCACGGCATCGTCGGCTTCACGAAGGTGACTGCGCTGGAAACCGCGCAAACGGGAATCACCTGCAATGCGATCTGCCCGGGATGGGTGCTGACGCCGCTGGTACAAAAACAGGTGGATGCGCGCGCCGAGCAGCAGGGCCTGTCCAACGAAGATGCCAAGAAGAGCCTGCTGTCGGAGAAGCAGCCGTCGGGCGAATTCGTCACGCCGGAACAGCTCGGCGAACTGGCCGTCTTCTTCTCGAGCGAAGCGGCGAGCCAGGTGCGCGGCGTGGCTTGGAACATGGACGGCGGCTGGGCTGCCCAGTAAATCAATCCGGGCATCGCGCGCTGCGGTGCCCGCATAAAAAAACGGCGCCTGTGGGCGCCGTTTTCATTTGCCTTGCAAACGCGGTCAGTGTACAGCGCTCACATCGAGCTCGGCGCCCGTTTTTTCGAGCACTTCTTCCTTGGCCACTCCCGGCGCCAATTCGATCAGCTTCAGGCCGTTCGGGGTGACGTCGATCACGCCGAGGTCGGTGATGATGCGATTGACGACGCCCACGCCGGTGAGAGGCAGGTCGCACTTCTTCAGGATCTTGTGCGAAGTCGTACCGTCCTTCGCCTTGGCGACGTGCTCCATCAGCACCACGACGCGTCCGACGCCGGCGACGAGGTCCATTGCGCCGCCCATGCCCTTGACCATCTTCCCCGGAATCATCCAGTTCGCCAGGTCGCCCTTCTCGCTGACCTGCATCGCACCCAGGATGGCGATGTTGATCTTGCCGCCGCGAATCATCGCGAAGGAGTCGGCCGAGCTGAAGAACGACGAGCCCTTCAACGCGGTGACGGTCTGCTTGCCCGCATTGATCAGGTCGGGATCTACCTCATCTTCGGTCGGGAACGGACCGATGCCGAGCAGGCCGTTTTCCGATTGCAGCCACACTTCGATATCGTTCGGCACATAGTTGGCCACCAGGGTCGGCAGGCCGATGCCGAGGTTCACGTAAAAGCCGTCCTGCAGTTCCTTTGCTGCGCGCGCAGCCATTTCATCACGAGTCCATGCCATGTTCGTTCTCCGTCTTACTTTGCACGCGTGGTGCGTTGTTCGATGCGCTTCTCCGGGGTCGCATTGACGACAATGCGATGCACGAAGATGCCCGGCGTATGGACCTGGTCCGGATCGATCTCGCCGGTTTCGACGAGCTTCTCGACTTCGACGATGGTGATCTTGCCCGCCATGGCGACATTCGGGTTGAAATTGCGCGAGGTCTTGCGGAAAACGAGGTTGCCGACCTTGTCGGCCATGTACGCCTTGACCAGCGACACGTCGGCCACGAGGGAGCGCTCCATGACATACTGCTGGCCATCGAATTCACGCACTTCCTTGCCATCGGCGACAATCGTGCCGACACCGGTCTTGGTGAAGAAGGCCGGGATGCCGGCGCCGCCTGCGCGCAGCTTTTCCGCCAGCGTGCCCTGCGGCGTGAATTCGAGCTCGAGTTCGCCTGCGAGATACTGGCGCTCGAACTCCTTGTTCTCGCCGACGTAGGACGAGATCATTTTCTTGATCTGACGGGTCGTCAGCAGCTGGCCGAGGCCGAAGCCGTCGACGCCGGCATTGTTGGAGATCGCGGTGAGGTTCTTGACGCCGGAATCGCGCAGCGCGGCGATCAGGGCTTCCGGGATGCCGCAGAGGCCGAAACCGCCGACGGCAATGGTTTGCCCATCCTTGACAATGCCTGCCAGCGCGCTGGCAGCATCGGGATACACTTTATTCATACCGACCCTCTTCTATTGGAAATTGCCTAAAAAGGCTGTTCTAATGTGCCTGCCAGCATATGATGGTGGACTATGCGGTGCAATACCGTAAAAATACGAATTTTAGCCACGCAAAAGGCCAAAAAAACCTATGAACGCTCCACTGGCGATCGATTACGAAACAATCTTCCGCAACGCCCCCGTCGGCATGTGCGTGTCCCAGTACCGCGTCATCCATGCGTGCAACGACGCGCTGGCCGCCATGTTCGGTTACCAGCCGGGTGAACTGGTCGGCCAGTCATTCCGGGTGCTGTATCCGACGCTGGACGAATTCGAACGCACCGGCGCCCGCATCGTTCCGATCATGAGCGCCAAGGGGCACTATTCCGACGAGCGCATCATGAAACGCGCCAACCAGGAGCTATTCTGGTGCCATGTCAGCGGGCGCTCCTTGATCCATGACGACCCGCATGCGGCCGGCATTTGGACTTTCGAGGATTTGAGCGCGAAACGGCCGGTGACGGCCGAGCTGACGCCGCGCGAGCGCGAAATCGCGGCGCTGCTCGTGGAAGGCAAGACCAGCAAGCTGATCGCCCGGCACGTCGGCCTGAGCCCGCGGACGGTGGAAATGCACCGCGCCAAGCTGATGCGGAAATTCGGGGCGTCGACATCCAGCGAACTGGTGCATCGCCTGATCGGCGTGAACGGCTAGCTCAACTTTCCGCCTTCGGCAGGAGCGCACGGATGCGCTCGGGCAAAGGAACGGATTTCTCCGAAGGAAAGTGTACCCACACCACCTTCGCCCCGCCTTCGGCCGAGATCGTTTCCATCTGGTCGACGCGCCGGATCTCGTGGTACATCTCGAAACTCGAGCGTCCCGCCACGGAGACAAAGCTGCGGACCTCGATCTCGCCCGGATACTTCAGCTGCCGGAGGAAAGTGCAGTGGGCGTTGATGATGACTGGCCCATCCCCGCCCAGGTCCGGCTCGCAGCCGATTCCCGTGAACCACTCGATGCGCGCCTGCTCGAGGTAGCGGAAATAGACCGTGTTGTTGACGTGGCCCATTGCGTCCATGTCCCCCCACCGAATCGGCATGCGCAGGGTGTGGACCAGTTTTCTTGCGCTCATGCAGCCTCCGGCTTCACCGACTTCAAGCGGATCACTGCGCGCTCATGCCATCATCGGCGGTGATGATCGCGCCATTGATAAAGCGCGACTCCTCCGACGCGAGCAGCAGCAGCAGGCCGTCGAGATCCTCGGGCTGCCCGAGGCGCTTGCGCGGCAGCATGTTGATCAGCGTGCGTCCCTGCTCGGTCTCGAAATGCGCTTCATTGATCTCGGTGCTGATGTAACCGGGGCAGATCGCATTCACATTGATGCCATAGCGCCCCCACTCGACCGCCATCGATTTCGTCATGTGCACGACGGCTGCCTTGCTCATGCAATAGATGCCGATCTGCGGCAGGACGCGCAGGCCCGCCACCGAGGCGATGTTGATGATGCGGTGCTGCTTCTTCGGATCGCCCTTGGCGCGCGCGATCATCCGCTTGGCAGCCTCCTGCGCCACGAAGAACGCGCCACGCTGGTTGGTATCCATCACGAATGCGTAGTCCTCGGGCGTCACGTCGACGAGGCGCTGCGTCGTCGAGACGCCCGAATTGTTCACCAGGATATCGATCGGCCCGGCCTCGGTTTCCGCATGGGCAATGGCGGACTTGATGCTGCCGTAGTCGGTAACATCGAGAGCCACGACATGCGCTGCACCGCCATTGGCTTCGATTTCCGCGCGCAATTCCTTGAGCCGCTCGACGCGGCGCGACGCCAGCACCACCTGCGCACCCGCTTCAGCCAGCACCTTCGCAAACCGCGCGCCCAAACCGCTCGACGCCCCTGTGACAAGCGCAATCTTGCCTTCGAAATTCACCTCAATGCCCACGTAAGTCTCCTGATTGTTTGTCTTGCAATTGACTGTGCCGACTGAAGCTGTGACGTTATGATTACATGCTCGGTGCCAATTAGAGTGATGAATCTAGCATTCTCAAGCAAAATCCACGACAATTAGCACGTTCGTTCGATAATATCATTTTACGGTGGGAAGACCATGACGCAGACCCAAAGCATCCTAGAACAATACGGCCCGCGCGAGTCGATGGAGTACGACGTCGTCATCGTCGGCGCCGGCCCTGCGGGCCTGGCAACCGCGATCCGCCTCAAGCAGCTGGCCGCGGAGCAGAACAGGGAGATTTCTGTCGTCGTGCTGGAGAAAGGTTCCGAGCCCGGGGCGCACATCCTGTCGGGCGCCGTCATGGATCCCCGCGGGATGAACGAGCTCTTCCCGAACTGGAAGGAACTCGGCGCACCGCTCAACCAGCCGGTGACCGGCGACGATATCCTCTTCCTCAGCGAGACCGGTTCCCACCGCACGCCGGACTGGCTGGTGCCGCGCAACTTCCACAACGAAGGCTGCTACGTCGTCGCCCTCGGCAACGTCGTGAAGTGGATGGCGCAGCAGGCTGAGGGCCTGGGCGTCGAAATCTTCCCCGGCTTCGCGGCGGCCGAAGTGCTGTACGACGAGCAGGGTCGCGTAAAGGGCGTCGCGACCGGGAACATGGGCATCGGCAAGGATGGCGAGCCCACCGAAAACTTCCAGCTCGGGATGGAGCTACTCGGCAAGTACACGATTTTCGCCGAAGGCGCGCGCGGCCATCTCGGCAAGCAGCTGATCGCCAAGTACAAACTCACCGAAGGCAAGGACCCGCAGAGCTTCGCCATCGGCGTCAAGGAATTGTGGGAAATCGACCCGGCCAAGGCCAAACCGGGCCTGGTCGTACATACGGCCGGCTGGCCGATGACCGGCGATACCTTCGGCGGCGGCTTCCTCTATCACCTCGAAGACAACAAGGTCACACTTGGCTTCGTGATCGGCCTCGACTACCAGAATCCCTTCCTCAGCCCGTTCGAGGAAATGCAGCGCTGGAAGACGCATCCGGCCATCCGCCAGCATCTCGAGGGCGGCAAGCGCCTGAGCTACGGCGCGCGCGCGATCAACAACGGCACGCCGCAAGCACTGCCGAAGACCGTGTTCCCGGGCGGCGCCCTCGTCGGTTGCGATGCCGGCTTCCTGAATGCCGCACGCATCAAGGGTAGCCACGCGGCAATCAAGACCGGCATCATGTGTGCCGACGCGATTGCCGACGCCCTCGCCGCCGGCCGCTCCGCGGACGAGCTGACCGCCTTCCCGGATGCCTTCGAGAAGAGCTGGCTGAAGGAAGAGCTCGACCAGTCGCGCAACTTCAAGCTCTGGTTCAAGAAGGGCAAGCTGGTCGGCAACATGATGACCGGTATCGAACAATGGCTGCTGCCCAAGATCGGCATCAAGAATCCGCCATGGACGCTGCATGCGACCAAGCGCGACCACGAGTACCTGCGGCCAGCCAGCGATTTCCAGCCGATCACCTATCCGAAGCCGGACGGCAAGCTCACTTTCGACCGCCTGAGCAGCGTCTTCGTGAGCAATACCAACCACGAGGAAAACCAGCCGGCGCACCTCACGCTGAAGGATGCATCGGTGCCGGTGCAGATCAACCTGTCGAAGTTCGCCGGACCGGAAAGCCGCTATTGCCCGGCTGGTGTGTACGAGTTCGTCAATGACGGCAGCGGCGACCGCCTGCAGATCAATGCGCAGAACTGCGTGCACTGCAAGACCTGCGACATCAAGGACCCGACGCAGAACATCGTGTGGGTCACGCCGGAAGGCGGCGGCGGTCCGAACTACTCGGGCATGTAAGAACAAAAAAGCCGCGCATGCGGCTTTTTTGCTATTGGTGACCCGCCAACGCGGCTGGTCAGAGCTTCCACTGCGCGGCGGCGAGCTTCTCCAGCCAGAACGTTCCGATCACGGTCTTCACATCGGTGATCTTCCCTCCCCTGACCCATTCCAGCATCTCCGGAACGGTGGCCGAAAACGTTTCGAGGAATTCGCCGTCGTCCAGCTTGCGCTCGCCGGCGGTCAGTCCTCGCGCAAGATAGATGTCCAGATGTTCGTCCGAGTACGCGATGGCGTTGTGGATGGTGCAGACGAACTTCCAGTCGGACGCGGTGTAGCCGGTCTCTTCCTGCAATTCACGCTTCGCGCACTCCAGCGGGTCCTCGCCCGGATCGATTTTCCCGGCGGGGAATTCGATGAACACATCGTGCAAGGGATAGCGGAACTGGCGTTCGAGCAGGATCGAACCGTCTTCAAACACGGGCAGGATCACAACCGCCCCCGGATGCTTGATGTACTCGCGCGACGATTGCTTGCCGTCCGGCAGGCGGACGGTGTCGCGTTGTACCTTCAGAAAATGCCCGTCATACGCGACCTGCGTATCGACCTGGACTTCGATCAGATGTGGATCCACGCATCCTCTCCATTTCGGCGACGAAAACCGGCATTGTACTGCGGCGGCGAAGAGCTGCCTTACAGAACCTCAAGTCAGCCGTGCCGCTTGCGCAGGTAACGGTACACGAATCCGGGAAAGGCGAAGACCAGGAAGAGGCAGGCCGTGATCGCGTAGAACTCCCATCGCTGCGGGAAGGCGTTGCCCATGCGGGCTTCGAGGACATAAGCCATGCCGCCGACGACGAAGTACAGCACGATCAGTTCGAGTAACCGCAGCCAGAGGGATTTCGGCGGCTGTCGGAGGGGAATCAGCGCGAATGCGCGCTCATTGAAGAAAGGAAGGTTGGCGGCGATCGCCGCCAACCCGATTACGAACCAGCTTGCAAGGGAAACATCCACGCGTGCTTCCGGGATGCGATCAGCCAGCCAGGGTCTTGACGATGGCGGTTGCGCAAACGGCCATCAGCGGGCCGGGCAGGATGCCCAGTACGAGGACGGCGGCGCCATTGAGGCTCAGCACCGCGCGCATATCACCCGTCGCCTCGATCTTCGTGTTGTCGACCGGCTCGTCGAAGTACATCACCTTGACCACACGCAGGTAGTAGAAGGCGCCGATGAGGGACAGCAGGACCGACACGATGGCAAGCCAAACCTGACCGGTGCTCAGCACAGCCTGCAGGACGGCCAGCTTCGCATAGAAGCCCACGGTCGGCGGAATGCCGGTCAGCGAGAACATCAGGATCAGCATGACGAAGGCAAACCACGGGCTGCGCTGGTTCAGGCCCTTGAAGTCGTCGATGTTTTCCGCTTCGAAGCCGGAACGCGCCAACAGCATGATCAGGCCGAAGGTGCCCAGCGTCGTCAGCACATAGGTGACGGAATAGAACAGCGCCGAGCTGTAGGCATTACCGGCGGAAGCGACATTGCCGTCGACCACGCCCGACAGCATGCCGAGCAGCATGAAGCCCATCTGGCCGATGGTCGAATATGCCAGCATGCGCTTGAGATTGGTCTGCACGATCGCCGTGATGTTACCGACGGCCATCGAAAGCACCGCGAGCACCGTGATCATCTGCTGCCAGTCGATGGCGAGCGGGAACAGGCCTTCCACCAGCAGGCGGATGGTGATCGCGAACGCCGCGAGCTTCGGGGCGGCGCCCAGCAGCAGGGTCACGGCCGTGGGTGCGCCCTGGTAGACGTCGGGCACCCACATGTGGAACGGCGCGGCACCGAGCTTGAACGCCAGGCCGGCGACGACGAACACCACACCGAACACCAGCACGGTCTTGTTGACAGTGCCGGACGCGGTTGCCTTGGCGACTTCAGTCAGATCGAGCGAGCCGGTTGCGCCGTACAGCATGGACAGGCCGTACAGGAGGAAACCGGACGAGAGTGCGCCGAGCACGAAGTACTTCATCGCCGCCTCGGTCGAGACTGCGTTGCCGCGGCGCAGCGCGACGAGTGCATACAGCGACAGCGACATCAGTTCGAGGCCAAGGTAGATCACCAGGAAGTTGTTACCCGAGATCATGACCATCTGGCCAAGCAGCGCGAACAGTGCCAGCACATAAAACTCGCCGCCCAGCGTACCGCCGAGCATGCCCCGCTCCGTTGCGTACTGGCGCGAATACACCAGCGTCATGCCGACAGCGATGTACGAGAACACCTTCAGCAGATTCGACATTGCATCCGACACGAACATGTTGTTGAACGTGTAGACGGTCGGATTGCCGAAATCAGCGATGTTCAGCGCTGCGCAGACGATGAGCGTCACGATGGCCAGCATGAACGTGACGTGGCGCTTCGCCTCCGTCAGGAACATGTCGATCAGCAGGATCGCCGAGGTAGCAATCAGCAGGAAAATTTCCGGATAAACCGGTGCGAAATTAATTTCGTTCATGTTGTCGTCACTCTAAAGCCTTGCAGGCCGGGCCTTGCCGATTGCTCGTCCAAGGCGCCGCGACACGCCTTCCGGTTTGCGGAAGGCGCATTCATTAATTCACCTTCGAAATCGCCACGTGCTTGAGCAGGTCATCCACCGAGGTCTGCATGATGTCGGTGAACGGAGCCGGGTACACGCCCATCGCAATGACGGCGATTGCCAGGATGCCCAGCATCAGGAACTCGCGGGTGTTCAGGTCCTGGAGTTCGGCCACGTGCTTGTTGCCCACGGTACCGAATACCACGCGCTTGACAAGCCACAGCGAGTAGGCCGCGCCGAAAATCAGTGCAGTCGCGGCCAGCATGCCGATCCAGAAGTTGTACTTGATGGCGCCGAGGATGACCATGAACTCGCCGACGAAACCGGAAGTCGCCGGCAGGCCGCAGTTCGCGAGCGAGAACAGCACGAAGAACGCAGCGAACTTGGGCATGGTGTTGATCACGCCGCCGTAGTCGGCGATCTGGCGCGAGTGCATGCGGTCGTACAGCACGCCGATGCAAAGGAACATTGCGCCGGAGACGAAGCCGTGCGAGATCATCTGCACGATGCCGCCCTGGGTGGCCATGTCATTGAAGACGAAGAAGCCGAGCGTCACGAAGCCCATGTGCGCAATGGAGGAATACGCGACGAGTTTCTTCATGTCCGCCTGGACGAGCGCAACGAGGCCGATGTAGATCACGGCGATCAGCGACAGCGTGATGATGAAACCGGACAGGGAGTGGCTCGCGTCAGGAGCGATCGGCAGCGAGAAACGGAGGAAGCCGTAGGCACCCAGTTTCAGCATGATGGCCGCCAGCACGACGGAACCGCCCGTCGGCGCTTCCACGTGCGCATCCGGCAGCCAGGTATGCACAGGCCACATCGGCACCTTGACGGCGAACGCCATCAGGAAGGCGAAGAAGATCAGCACCTGGACATCGAGCGGCAGGGGCAGCTTGTGCCATGCGAGGATGTCGAAGCTGCCGCCCGCCTTGAAGTACAGGTAGATGATGGCGACCAGCGTGAGCAGCGAACCAAGCAGCGTGTACAGGAAGAACTTCATCGCGGCGTACACGCGGTTCTGGCCGCCCCACACGCCGATGATGATGAACATCGGGATCAGCGTCGCTTCGAAGAAGACGTAGAACAGCAGGCCGTCCAGCGCGCAGAACACGCCGACCATCGCGCCGGAGAGGATGAGGAAGGCGCCCATGTACTGCGCCACGCGCTTCTCGATCACTTCCCAGCCGGCGATCACCACGATGATCGTGATGAAGGCGGTCAGGAGTACGAACCAGACCGAGATGCCGTCAACACCGAGATAGTAGTTGACGTTGAAACGCTCGATCCAGCTTGCCTTCTCGACGAACTGCATGCCGTGGGCCGCCTTGTCGAACTGCGAAATCAGCGGCAGCGTGACCAGGAAGCTGACGATGGACCCGATCAGCGAGACCGATCGCACCAGCGCGGGATTCTCGTCGCGGCCGAATGCCAGAACGAACAGGCCGAACGCGATCGGACACCAGATTGCGAGGCTCAGGAGTGGGAAAGTTGACTGCATCATGATTGTTATTTGCTCTACTTCGCCAACTTATTTGGCAAACGTCGGGAACGGCATGAAATAAATCAGGAACAACAGCACGCCGATAATCATTACAAATGCATAGTGATAAATGTAGCCGGTCTGGAAGTGGCGGATCAGCGCCGAGAACCAGCCCACCAGCTTGGCGCTGCCGTTGACGACCAGGCCGTCGATCAGCGCGCGGTCACCACCGCTCCACAGGCCGCGGCCGAGCAGCACCGCGCCCTTGCCAAACACGACTTCATTGATCTTGTCCATGAAGTACTTGTTGTCGAGGATGCTGTAGATCGCGTGGAACTTGTTGTAGAACCAGGCCGGCACCCGCGGGTTGATCATGTAGCAGTAGTAGGCGGATGCAACACCTGCCAACGCGAGCCAGAACGGTGCGGTCTGGAGCGCGTGCATGCCCATCGCCGCAGCACCGTGGAACGCTTCGTTCAGTTCCTTCATCGCGCCATGGTTGTCGGCAACGAAGATCACGTCCTTGAAGAAGTCGCCATGCAGCATCGGGCCGATCGCGATATAGCCGATCACGACCGAAGGAATCGCCAGCAGCATGAGCGGCAGCGTGACAACCCACGGCGCCTCGTGCGGCTTTTCGCCCGGACCGAGGCCGTGATGCGCTTCGTCGCTGTGTTCATCATGGCTGTGATCCTGATGCGCATCGTGCGGCTTGCCGAAACGCTCCTCGCCGTGGAACACGAGGAAATACATGCGGAAGGAGTAGAACGCGGTCACGAAGACACCCGCCAGTACAGCGAAGTTGGCAAAGCCGGCGCCGGCAATGTGGGTGGAGTGCACCGCCTCGATGATGCTGTCCTTCGAGTAGAAACCCGAGAAGAACGGCGTACCGATCAGGGCCAGCGAACCCAGCAGGGACGTGATCCAGGTGATGGGCATGTACTTGCGCAGGCCGCCCATGTTGCGGATGTCCTGGTCGTGGTGCATGCCGATGATCACGGCGCCCGCACCAAGGAACAGCAGCGCCTTGAAGAACGCGTGGGTCATCAGGTGGAACACCGCGACCGAATAGGCGGAAGCGCCGAGCGCGACGGTCATGTAGCCGAGCTGGGACAGCGTGGAATATGCCACCACGCGCTTGATGTCGTTCTGGATGATGCCGAGGAAGCCCATGAACAGCGCAGTGATCGAGCCGATCACCAGCACGAAGGACAGTGCCGTATCGGACAGCTCGAACAACGGCGACATGCGTGCGACCATGAAGATACCCGCGGTCACCATCGTTGCGGCGTGGATCAGTGCGGAGATCGGGGTCGGGCCTTCCATCGAGTCCGGCAGCCAGACGTGCAGCGGGAACTGCGCCGACTTGCCCATCGCGCCGATGAACAGGCAGATGCAAGCGACGGTCAGCAGCATCCAGTCGGTGCCCGGCAGGGTCATGGTGGCCAGCTCTGCCCTCTTTGCAAACACTTCGCCGTAGTTCATGGAGCCGGCGTAAGCCAGCAGCAGGCCGATGCCCAGGATGAAGCCGAAGTCGCCGACGCGGTTCACCAGGAAAGCCTTCATGTTGGCGTAGATCGCGCTCGGACGGGTGTACCAGAAACCGATCAGCAGGTAGGACACGAGGCCCACCGCTTCCCAGCCGAAGAACAGCTGCAGGAAGTTGTTGCTCATGACGAGCATGAGCATCGAGAAGGTGAACAGCGAGATGTAGGAGAAGAAGCGGTTATAGCCTTCATCCTCGGCCATGTAGCCGATGGTATAGATATGAACCATCAGCGACACGAAAGTCACCACGCACATCATCATCGCCGTCAGGCTGTCGACCAGGAAGCCGATCTCCAGCTTGAGTCCCATGACTGTCATCCAGTTATAGACGGTGCCGTTGTAGGTGGCGCCGTCCATGACCGCGAGCAGGGTCTGGAAGGAAATGATGAAAGCGATCAGGACGCCCAGGATGGTCGCCGAATGCGACGCTGCGCGTCCGATCTTGTTGCCGAAAAACTTGGTTCCGAACAGACCCGCGATCGCGGCGCCCGCGAGTGGTGCCAACGGCACAGCCAGTAGAACGTGTGGGTTGAGTTGCCCCGCCATGATGGACCTTGTCGTTATTGTGCGTGATTAACCTTTGAGTGCGTCGAGGTCTTCGACATTGATGGTGTCCAGATTACGGAACAACAGCACCAGGATGGCGAGACCAATCGCGGACTCCGCGGCAGCCACAGTCAGGATGAAGAAAACGAAAATCTGGCCGGCAGCGTCGCCCAGGTAGTACGAGAAGGCGACGAAGTTCATGTTGACCGCGAGGAGCATCAGCTCGATGGCCATCAGCAGGATGATGACGTTCTTGCGGTTCAGGAAAATGCCGACGACGGAGATCGCAAACAGGATCGCGCCGAGGACCAGATAGTGTGCGAGCGAAAGTGCCACGTGCTTCCCCTTATTGTTTTTCTGCCGGTTGCGCAGCCGGCGCTGCGCCGTTGGCGCGCTCGGACTCGGCCTTCATGCTGACCATGCGCACACGGTCGTTGCGCTTGACCTTGACCGCCTTGGCCGGATCGAAAGACTTGATGTCCTTGCGGCGGCGCAGGGTCAGCGCCACTGCCGCAACGATCGCAACCAGCAGGACGACCGCAGCGATTTCGAAGGCGTAGATGTATTCCGTGTAGATCAGCTTGCCCAGTTCCTTGGTGTTGCCGATGTTCGCGGAGGCCGCCGGGACCTGCGACTCAAGCGCCCAGAAGCCGTGCAGCAGCACCGCGGCCATTTCCAGCACGATCACGACGCCGATGGTCGCGGCCAGCGGGAAGTAACCCCAGAAGCCTTCTCGCAGCTTGTCCATGTTGATATCGAGCATCATCACCACGAACAGGAAGAGCACCATGACGGCGCCGACGTAAACCAGCACCAGCACGATGGCAAGGAATTCGGCTTTCAGAAGGAGCCAGATGCCGGCGCCGGAGAAGAAGGACAACACCAGGAACAACGCGGCATGCACCGGGTTCCGGTCCGTGATGACGCGGGTCGCGGCGAACACGAGGATCACCGAGAACGCGTAGAACAAGAAGGTTTTAAATTCCATAATGGGCCAAAAGAGTCAGCTGTATGCGGGCCAGGTCAATCAACGATATGCGGCATCGGCAGCACGGGCGGCGGCGATGTCTTTCTCGTAACGGTCGCCAATCGCAAGCAGCATCTCCTTTGTGAAGTAGAGGTCGCCGCGCTTTTCGCCGTGGTATTCCAGGATGTTGGTCTCGACAATCGAGTCGACCGGACAGGATTCTTCGCAGAATCCGCAGAAGATGCACTTGGTCAGGTCGATGTCGTAGCGCGTGGTACGGCGGGTGCCGTCCTCGCGCTCCGTCGATTCGATGGTGATGGCCATCGCCGGGCACACAGCCTCGCAAAGTTTGCAGGCGATGCAGCGCTCTTCCCCGTTGGGGTAGCGGCGCAGCGCGTGCAGGCCGCGGAAACGCGGCGACAGCGGCGTCTTCTCTTCCGGGAACTGCACCGTGATCTTCCGAGCAAACATGTAACGGCCGGTCAGGGCCAGGCCCTTGAGCAGCTCTCGGAGCATCAGGCTGCCGAAGAAATCTTTAATGGCTTCCATGTTGTTCAGCCTCTTTACTTCCAAATATTCCAGGGTGTCTGCATCCAGGCAGCCACGATCACCAGGTATGCCAGGGTCAGCGGGATGAATACTTTCCAGCCCAGGCGCATGATCTGGTCATAGCGGTAGCGCGGGAACGATGCACGCGCCCAGATGAACAGCGATACCACGAAGAAGGTCTTGATACCCAGCCAGATCCATCCGGGGATGAAGTCCAGGAAGGCCACCGGAGCCGCCCAGCCGCCGAGGAACATCAGCGAAGCCAGGATCGAGATGAGGATCATGTTCGCGTATTCGGCCAGGAAGAACATCGCGAAGGACATGCCCGAGTACTCGACCATGTGGCCCGCAACGATTTCCGATTC
Source organism: Noviherbaspirillum sp. (assembly GCF_035654295.1). Taxonomy (GTDB): domain Bacteria; phylum Pseudomonadota; class Gammaproteobacteria; order Burkholderiales; family Burkholderiaceae_D; genus Noviherbaspirillum. The sequence goes on from NZ_DASRXF010000141.1 coordinate 16,126, forward strand.
GCCTTCCACCACGTCAAACGGATGGCGGTTGGTTTCGGCGATGCCCGAGATCACGTAGATCACGAAAATCGGCAGCAGCGGCAGCCAGTTCCACGACAGGAAGTTCAGGCCCTTGTCGAAGAAGAAGCCCTTGTTCTGGCCGTTGACGATGTCGATGAAATTCAGGCTGCCCGATACCAGCAGCACGATGACGAGCGCGAAGCCCATCGAAATTTCATAGGACACCATCTGCGCCGAAGCACGCATGGCGCCGAGGAAGGCATACTTCGAGTTGGACGCCCAGCCGGCGATGATCACGCCGTACACTTCCATCGAGGTGATCGCCATCACGAACAGGAGGCCGGCATTGACGTTTGCCAGCACGGCTTCCGGTCCGAACGGGATCACGGCCCACGCGGCCAGCGCGGGCATGATCGTCATGATCGGCGCGATCACGAACAATGCCTTGTTGGCACGGGCGGGAACGACGATTTCCTTGAGCAGCAGCTTCAGCGCGTCGGCGATAGGCTGCAGCAGTCCGGCGGGACCCACCCGGTTCGGGCCGAGGCGGATATGCATCCAGCCGATCATCTTGCGCTCCCACAGGGTGAGGTAGGCGACGCAGCCCATCAGCGGCAGCACCACGACGACGATCTTGACCAGGTTCCAGACCAAGGGCCACACACCGCCGAACAGGTCCTGCCCGGTTGCGTTGATGGTCATGAGCATTTGATCCATTACGCTTTCTCCACACTGATTGCGCCGAACATGCCACCCAGGCTTGCGGTCGACGGATGCGCAGCGGAAACGCGGACCACATTCGCCGGCAGCCTCGGATCAACGGCAGCCGTAAGCACAGCGCTGCCCTGCCCTTGCGTGACCTTGACCTGCGCACCGTCGGCGATGCCGAGCTGTTGCGCGAGCGCTTCGGAAATCGCTGCCTTAGGCGCCTTTGCAAGCGAGGTCAGCTGGAGCGAATCTGCGCGGCGGACGATCGCGTCGGTGAAGTAGATCGGCACATCGGCGATGCGCTCGATCTGCACGGAACCGGTTGCCTTTGCTGCCTGCAGCGGCAGGCTCGCGTTGTTGTTCAGGCGCGATGCCAGATCAGCTTCTTCCGCCAGCTTCGTGCCGAGCAGCTCGATGCGGATCTCTTCCGAGGTTTCATAGTTGAAGCCCTGGATATCCAGCATGTTGCCGAGCACGCGCAGCACCTTCCACGCCGGACGCGTTTCGCCCAGCGGCTTGACCGTGCCATTGAAGCCTTGTGCCCGGCCTTCGCAATTGACGAAGGTGCCGGAGGTTTCGGAGAACGGTGCGATCGGCAGCAGCACGTCGGCGTATTCCGCGGCGTGCTTGTAGGGAGTCATGGCGACAACCATGTCCGCCTTGCCGAGCGCGGCGCATGCCAGCTGCGGGTCATAGCAATCGAATTCCGGCTCGGCGTGCAGCAGCACGTATGCCTTGCGCGGCTGCGCAAACATTTGCAGCGCATTGGCACCCTTGCCCGGGATCGCGTTGGCGATATAGCCGCCCACGGTATTTGCTGCCTCGGTCAGGTAGCCGAACTTCGCATCGGTCTGCTGCGCGATCCACTGGGCGGCAGCGTGCAGCTGCGAGGCTTGCGGATGCTGTGAAGCAGCGTTGCCCAGGACAACGATCCTGCGCTCGCCGGACAGCAGGCTGGCAGCGATACCCTTGGCGACCTCGCCGGCCTCGATGCCGTCGAAGCCTGCCGGGACGCTCATGTTCTTTGCTTGCGCGACAGCCACCACCACCTCGCTCAGGCCGGCCAGCCAATCGGACGGGGCCTTGACCATGCGGTTGGTGAGCGGGATCGCCAGATCGTCGTCGGTAGCATTCAGGACGCTGACCTTCGCCCCGTGCTTGGCCGATTGGCGCAGGCGTGCGGCGAGCAGCGGATGGTCCTTGCGCAGGAAGGAACCGATCACGAACGCGCGGTCGGCTGCCCCGAAGTCAGTGATCGACATGCCCAGCCACGGCGTGACCTTGCCATCCAGGGAAAAGTCGGACTGGCGCAGGCGGAAATCGACGTTGTCGGAGCCCAGGCCGCGGACCAGCTTCTGCAGCAGCGAGAGCTCCTCCAGCGTGGAATACGGTGCAGCCAGCGCGGCAATTGCGTCGGCGCCGTGATCCTTGCGGATGTCCATCAGGCCGTGCGCCACGTATTCGAGCGCGGTCTGCCAGTCAGTCTCGATCCACTTGCCGTCCTGCTTGATCATCGGGACGGTCAGGCGCTCGGGGCTGTTCAGGCCCTCGTAGGAGAAGCGGTCCTTGTCGGACAGCCAGCATTCGTTCACGCCTTCGTTCTCGAGCGGGAGCACGCGCATCACCTTGCCGCCCTTGACCTGGACGATCAGGTTGGCACCGAGGCCATCGTGCGGGCTCACCGAGCGGCGGCGGGACAGCTCCCAGTTGCGCGCAGTGTAGCGGAACGGTTTGGAGGTCAGTGCGCCGACAGGGCACAGGTCGATCATGTTGCCCGAGAGTTCGGAATCGACTGAGTTGCCGACGAAAGTCGTGATCTCGGAGTGTTCGCCGCGGTTCAGCATGCCGAACTCCATCACGCCGGCGATTTCCTGGCCGAAGCGGACGCAGCGCGTGCAGTGGATGCAGCGTGCCATCTCGCGCATGGAGATCAGCGGGCCGGCATCCTTCGGATCGATGACGCGCTTTTCCTCTTCATAACGCGATGCGGATGGACCATAACCTACCGCGAGATCCTGCAACTGGCACTCGCCGGCCTGATCGCAGATCGGGCAGTCCAGCGGGTGATTGATGAGCAGGAATTCCATCACGCTCTTCTGCGCCTTGATCGCCTTGTCGCTGGCAGTGCGCACGATCATGCCGTTGGTGACGGGAGTCGCGCAAGCCGGCAGCGGCTTCGGTGCCTTCTCGACTTCGACCAGGCACATGCGGCAGTTGGCCGCGATGGACAGTTTCTTGTGATAGCAAAAGTGCGGAATGTAGGTGCCAAGCTTGTTGGCAGCGTCCATCACCATGCTGCCTTCCTGGACCTCCACCTTCTTGCCGTCAATTTCGATTTCAACCATGGCTTTTGCCTAAGTATTGTTTGGCGCGCAGTGCGCGCCTTGTCAAATCAGTGAGTGGCGTGAGATGCGCCTCACATCAAACGTATGCGGGGACGATGCAGCGCTTGTGTTCGATGTGGTATTCGAATTCGTCGCGGAAGTTCTTCACGAACGCGCGAACCGGCATCGCCGCGGCGTCACCCAGTGCGCAAATGGTGCGGCCCTGGATGTTGTCGGCGATCGAGTTCAGCATGTCGAGGTCGTCCGCCCGGCCCTGGCCATGTTCGATGCGATGGATCATGCGGTACAACCAGCCGGTGCCTTCGCGGCAAGGCGTGCACTGGCCGCAGCTTTCATGCTTGTAGAAATAGGCCAGGCGCTGGATCGCCTTGATCACGTCGGTGGACTTGTCCATCACGATCACGGCGGCGGTGCCGAGGCCCGACTGCACCGCCTTGAGGCTGTCGAAATCCATCAACACGTCGTCGCAGATATGCTTGGGCAGCAGCGGCACCGAGGCGCCGCCGGGGATCACGGCGAGGAGATTGTCCCAGCCGCCGCGCACGCCGCCGCAATGCCTGTCGATCAGCTCGCGCAGGGAGTCGAAATCCATCAGCACGGTGTCGCAGATCGACTTGGGCAGGGC
>NZ_DASRXF010000142.1:0-14535 GCF_035654295.1 Noviherbaspirillum sp.
CCGGCGCGCTGGCGGCGCGATTCGCCCATGCCGACGATGCCGCCGCAGCAGACCTTGATGCCGGCGCTGCGCACGCGCTCCAGCGTATCGAGGCGGTTCTGGTAATCGCGGGTGGTGATGATGTTGTTGTAGAACTCGGGCGCGGTGTCGAGGTTGTGGTTGTAGTAATCCAGGCCCGCTGCCTTCAGCCGCTCCGCCTGTCCTTCGGCCAGCATGCCGAGCGTGACGCAGGCTTCCATGCCGAGGTCCTTCACGCCGCGTACCATCGCCTCGACGTGTTCCAGGTCGCGGTCTTTCGGTTCGCGCCACGCGGCGCCCATGCAGAAGCGGGTCGCGCCGTGTTCCTTTGCCTTGCGCGCGGCGTCGAGCACGGTTTCCAGTTCCAGGATCTTCTGCGCCTTGACGCCGGTGTCATAGCGCGCGGCCTGCGGGCAGTAGCCGCAATCCTCGGGGCAGCCGCCGGTCTTGATCGACATCAGCGTCGCCAGCTCCACTTCCTGCGGATCGAAGTGCTCGCGGTGGACTTGCTGCGCGCGGAACAGCAGGTCGCTGAACGGCAGATTGAACAGTTCCACGACCTTGTCCACCGGCCAGCGCTGGGCGGCGATTTCGCGCAGCTTGGCGGGAGTGGGAACTTGCTGGAATGTGATCGGTTGCGACGACATGAACTGCTTCCTTTGCATCAAATTGAAACGGGCCGGGGCCAGCCCGGCAAACTGGAAAAATCGAGGTGTTCCGCGGCCAGCGCGGGTTGCGGCGAAGGCAGGCGGGGCACGGTGCCGAGCATGGGCGCATTCAGCCGCTGCGTCAGCGCGACCACGTTGTCCACGCCATAGCGCATGCCGGGGTCGACCACGTTGGCGACCCAGCCCGCCAGCGTCAAGCCGCGCGCCGCGATGGCGTCGGCGGTGAGCAGTGCATGGTTCAGGCAACCAAGCCGCATGCCGACCACCAGCACCACCGGCAGGCCGAGCTGCTGCGCGAGGTCGGCCGTGTCGTGGCTGTCGGACAGCGGCACGCGGAAGCCGCCCACGCCTTCCACCACGACCGCGTCCGCCGCAGCGGCGACGCGCGCATAGCAGTCGGCGATGTGCGCGAGATCGATGTGCACGCCTTCCTGCGCGGCGGCAATGTGAGGGGCAGCCGCGTCGCGCAGCAGATACGGTGTGGTCATGCTCACCGGCAGCACGACGCCGGCTTCGGCGGCAAGCTGGTCGACGTCTTCATTGCGCCATGCGCCGTCGCGCAACTCGGCGCCGGCCGCCACCGGTTTCATCGCAGCGGCGCGCACGCCTGCGCGCGCCAGTGCATGCAGCAGCGTGCATGAGACCAGGGTCTTGCCGATTTCGGTATCGGTACCCGTGACGAAATAGGCGATCGACGCGCTCATGCGAATGCCTCCAGCAGGTTGAATGCGCTGGCCAGTTGCGAGACTTCCTGCCCGGTGTGCGAGGCGCACAGCGTTACGCGCAGGCGTGCGGTTCCGGCCGGCACGGTCGGGGGACGGATGCCCGGCACCCAGAAGCCTTGTTCGTACAGCGCCGAGGCGACGCGCATCGCCTCGTCGTTGGCGCCGATGATCACCGGCTGGATCGCCGTGGCGGACGGGAACAGTTGCCAGCGCTGCAAATTCAATTCATTGCGGAACTGCGCGACCAGCGCGCGCAGCTGTGTGCGGCGCTGTGCACCCTCTTCACCGTCGATGATGTCCATGCTGGCCATCAGGGCGTGCGCGAGTGCCGGCGCTGCCGCAGTGGTGTAGATATAGGGGCGGGCGCGCTGCACCAGCCACTCGATCACGGTCGCATGTGCGGCGACGAAGGCACCGCCCACGCCTGCGGCCTTGCCGAGGGTGCCCATGTACACGAGGTTGGGCGAGCGCAGGCTGAAATGTTCGAGCGCGCCGCGGCCGTGGTGGCCGAGCACGCCGAAGCCGTGGGCGTCATCCACCACCAGCCAGGCGCCGTACTGTTCGCACAGTTGCAGCAGGGCGGGCAGCGGCGCGAGGTCGCCATCCATGCTGAACACGCTGTCGGTGACGACCAGTTTCGTCCTCGCGGTGCTGGTCTTCAGCAGCTGCTCCAGCGCCGTCGTGTCGCCGTGCGGATAGACCTTCACATTCGCGCGGGCCAGCCGCGCGCCGTCGATGAGCGAGGCGTGGTTAAGCTCTTCCGAGAAGATGTCGCCGTCGCGGCCGGCGAGCGCGGTCAGCACCGCGAGGTTGGCCATGTAGCCGGTGCAGAAGTACAGCGCGCGCGGTGATTCGATGTGCGGCGACAGGAAGTCGGCGAAGCGTTCCTCCAGCAGTGCATGCGCGCGCGAATGCCCGCTGATCAGGTGCGATGCGCCGCTGCCGACGCCGTAGCGCGACGCGCCCTCCTGCAAGGCTTCCACCAGCCGCGGGTGCGATGCCAGGCCGAGGTAATCGTTGCTGCAGAAGGCCAGCATGTCGCGGCCGTCGACCTTCATGCGCGGCGCGCACGGCGTATCGGCGACACGCAGACGGCGGCGCAGGCTCTGGCGGTCGAGCTGTTCCAGTTCGCGTTCGAGGGTAGCCAGCAATTCCATCGTCAGGCCCCCGCTACCTTGTCGAATACCGCCATCGTGCGCGATGCAAGCAGCGCGATCTCGTCATCATCGAGGATGTAGGGCGGCATCAGGTAGACCGTGCGGCCGATGGGTCGCAGCAGCATTTCCTGCTGCAGGGCTTCCGTGAAGAAGCGGCGCGAGAAGGTGGCTGCCTTTTCCGGATCGTCGACCACGGCGTCGAAGGCCCACATCATTCCGCGATTGCGGAAATGCTTCACCTTCGGATGCGCGGCGAGCGGCGCGAGCGCGGCCGACATTTTTTCCGCGCGCTCGCGGTTGCGCGTGAGCACATCGTCTTCCTCGAAGATGGCCAGCGTCGCCAGCGCGGCGCGGCATGCCAGCGGATTGCCGGTGTAGGAATGCGAGTGCAGGAAACCGCGCGTGACGTCGCTGTGATAGAACGCGCGGTAAATCTCGTCGCGCGTCATCACCAGCGAGAGCGGCAGGTAGCCGCCGCTGATGCCCTTGGACAGGCAGACGAAATCAGGCCAGATGCCGGCCTGCTCGCAGGCGAAGAAAGTGCCGGTGCGGCCGCAGCCGACGGCAATCTCGTCGGCGATCAAATGGACCTCGTACTTGTCGCAGAGCGCACGCAATTCCTTCAGGTAAAGCGGCTCGTACATCGCCATGCCGGCGGCGCATTGCACCAGCGGTTCGACGATGACGGCGGCGATCTTGTCGCCGCGTTCCTGCAGCAGTTTTTCCAGTTCGTTTGCGGCGCGGCGCGCGACGGCGGCGGCGTCTTCGCCCTCACGTGCCTGGCGCGCATCGGGCGAAGCCACGATATGGGATTGCTGCAGCAGCGGGCCGTAGGCATCGCGGAAGAGCGCGACGTCGGTCACCGCCAGCGCACCCACCGTTTCGCCGTGATAGCTGCCTTTCAAGCAGACGAATTCGCGCTTGCCGTCCCTGCCGCTGTTGCGCCAGTAATGGAAACTCATCTTGAGCGCGATCTCGGTGGCCGATGCGCCGTCGGATGCATAGAAGCAGTGGCCGAGCACGCCGCCGGTCAGGGCCGACAGCTTTTCCGACAGCGTGATCACCGGCTCATGCGTGAAGCCGGCGAGCATCGCATGCTCCAGCAGGTCGAGCTGTTCCTTCAATGCGGCGCTGATGCGCGGATTGGCATGGCCGAACAGGTTGACCCACCAGGAACTGATCGCGTCCAGGTAACGCTGGCCGTCAGCGTCATACAGCCATGCGCCGCGTCCATGGCTGACCGGCACCAGCGGCACCGACTCGTGGTGCTGCATCTGCGTGCACGGATGCCAGACGCTTTTGAGGCTGCGCGCGATCCAGTCGGATTTGAGGTTTGTGTTCAACACTGCTCCGTAAAACATCTGCTTCCAGGCTAAAGAACGGTAGGGTGGGTAGAGCGAAGCGAAACCCACCTTTTCATCGCCGTCCGATCGCATGGTGGGTTTCGCTGCGCTCTACCCACCCTACGGTCCTCTATCCATTCAACCAATTCGGCTTGCGCTTCTCCAGAAAAGACCGCACGCCTTCCTTGCCTTCGTCGGAACTGCGGATGTCGGCGATGCGCTCTGCCGTATCGGCGATCAGTTCCGCGCTGAGCGGACGGCCGCCGACGTCTTGCACGAGGCGCTTGGCTTCCTTCACGGCATTCGGGCTGTTGGTGACGAGCGCCTTGACGATGTCGGCGACTGCGCCATCCAGTGCTTCGGCCGGGACGACCTGGTGCACGAATCCGATCCGGTGCGCTTCCTGCGCGGAGAAACGCTCCGCGGTAAGGAAATAGCGGCGGGCGGCGTTTTCGCCCATCGCGAGAATCACGTAAGGCGAGATTGTCGCAGGAATCAGGCCGAGTTTGACTTCGCTCAGACAAAAATTACTTGCCTCGCTGGCAATGGCAATATCGCATGCTGCGACCAGCCCCATGCCGCCGGCGTAGCAGTCGCCCTGGATCTTCGCGACCACCGGTTTCGGACAGGTATAGATGGTCCGCAACATCTCCGCGAGCTGCGCGGCGTCCGCTCGGTTTTCCGCGTGCGTGTAGCCGGCCATCTTCTTCATCCAGTTGAGGTCGGCGCCTGCGCAGAAGGCCGGGCCGTTGGCAGCCAGCACGATCGTTCGCACCTCGCTGTCCTGCCCCAGCGCGCCAAAGACTTGCGTGATTTCCGCAATCGTCGTTTCGTTGAATGCGTTGCGCACGTCCGTGCGATTCAGAGTGACGGTGGCGACCTTCCCTGCGGTTTCAACAATAAGAGTCTGGTATTCCATGATCACATCCTGAAGACGCCGAACTTCGTGTCGGGGATGGTCGCGTTCAGCGATGCGCTCAATCCGAGGCCCAGTACCATGCGGGTGTCCGCCGGATCGATCACGCCGTCGTCCCACAGCCGGGCCGACGCGTAATACGGGTGGCCCTGGTGTTCGTACTGCTCGCGGATCGGCGACTTGAAGGCTTCTTCCTCTTCCTTCGACCAGTTGCCGCCCTTGGCTTCGATGCCGTCGCGCTTGACAGTGGCCAGCACGCTCGCCGCCTGTTCGCCGCCCATCACTGAGATGCGCGCGTTGGGCCACATCCACAGCATGCGCGGCGAAAAGGCGCGGCCGCACATACCGTAGTTGCCGGCGCCGAAACTGCCGCCGATGATCACGGTGAACTTCGGCACGGCGGCGGTGGAGACGGCGGTCACCATCTTCGCGCCGTTGCGCGCAATGCCTTCGTTCTCGTACTTGCGGCCGACCATGAAGCCGGTGATGTTTTGCAGGAAGACCAGCGGGATCTTGCGCTGGCAGCACAATTCGATGAAGTGCGTGCCCTTGAGCGCCGACTCCGAGAACAGGATGCCGTTGTTGGCGATGATGCCGACCGGCATGCCGAAGATGTGCGCGAAGCCGCACACGAGCGTGGTGCCGTAGCGCGCCTTGAATTCGTCGAATTCGCTGCCATCGACAATGCGCGCGATCACTTCGCGCACGTCGAAGGGCTTGCGCGTGTCGGTCGGGATCACGCCGTACAGTTCGTGGGTGTCGTACTTCGGCGGCACCGGCTCGCGCAGCACGAGCTGTTGCGGCTTCTGCCGGTTGAGGTTGGAGACGATGGTGCGGGCCAGCGACAGTGCGTGCATGTCGTTCATCGCGAGATGGTCGACCACGCCGGACAAGCGGGTATGCACATCGCCGCCGCCGAGGTCTTCCGCGCTCACCACTTCGCCGGTGGCTGCTTTCACGAGCGGCGGGCCGCCGAGGAAAATCGTGCCCTGTTCCTTGACGATGATGGACTCGTCGCTCATGGCCGGAACATAGGCGCCGCCGGCGGTGCACGAGCCCATCACCACGGCGATCTGCGGGATGCCCTTGGCCGACAGGTTGGCCTGGTTGTAGAAGATGCGGCCGAAGTGGTCGCGGTCGGGGAATACGTCGTCCTGGTTCGGCAGGTTGGCGCCGCCGGAATCGACGAGATAGATGCAGGGCAGGTTGTTCTGATCGGCGATTTCCTGCGCGCGCAGGTGCTTCTTCACCGTCATCGGGTAGTAGGTGCCGCCCTTCACCGTGGCGTCGTTGCAGACGATCACGCATTCCTGGCCGGCCACGCGGCCGATGCCGGTGATGATGCCGGCCGACGGTGCGGCATTGTCGTACATGTCGTATGCGGCCAGCTGCGAGAGTTCGAGGAAGGGCGTGCCCGGGTCGAGCAGCATCTGCACGCGGTCGCGCGGCAGAAGCTTGCCGCGCCCGACATGCTTCTTGCGCGCATCGTCGCCGCCGCCCTGCGCGATCTTCGCGATCTTTTCCTTCAGGTCGTCAACGACCTTTTGCATGGCTGCGGCGTTCGCCTTGAAATCTTCCGAACGGGGATTGAGTTTGGATTCGAGAATTGTCATTGTTGTCTTTCCGGAAAACTGCCATCGACATAAAACCATTTGCCGTCTTCGCGCACGAAGCGGCTGACTTCATGCAGGCGGTGCGCGCGGCCGCCTGTCTTGTATCGCGCGACGAATTCCACCGTGGCTTCGTCGCCGGCGGGGACATGCTTCTTCACTTCCAGCCCCAGCCATTTGATGCCGTCATCCCCGGTCACCGGCTCCGCCGGCCGGGTGCTCGTATGCCAGGTCGCCGTCAGGTAGGACGCGCATCGCAGGGCGTAGGCGGTGTAACGCGAACGCATCAACTGCTCCGCCGTGCCGGGGATCTCGCCCCTGTCGATGAAGCGGCCGCAGCATCGCTCATAGGCGGCCCCGCCGCAGGGACAGGGTTGCACTTCCTTCTTCGCCATTACGCTTTCTTCGCCTTCTCCTGGACCGGGCCGCCCGCGGCCTTCCATGCGCTGAAGCCGCCCTCGATGTGGGCCACGTTTTCCATGCCCATGTCCTGCACGGTCTTGGTCGTCAGCGCGCTGCGCCAACCGGCGGCGCAAAAGAAAATGAACTCCTTCTTCTCGCCGAACACCGGCTTGAAATACGGAGAATCGGGATCGACCCAGAACTCGATCATGCCGCGCGGCGCGGGATAGGCGCCGGGGATCACGCCCTCGCGCTCCAGTTCACGCACGTCGCGCACATCGACGAACTGCACGTCCGGATTGCCGAGCCTGGCCTTGGCCTCCTCCACGCTGTAGGTCTTGACCTGCGCCATCGCTTCATCGACCAGCGCCTTGTATCCCTTCTTCATCGACATGAGCTTGTCTCCCTTTTGGTGGTTGAATCAGGCCAGCGCCCGGCTGATCAGGATCTTCTGGATCTCGCTCGTGCCTTCGTAGATCTGGCACACGCGCACGTCGCGGTAGATGCGCTCGACCGGGAAGTCGCTGACATAGCCGTAACCGCCGTGGATCTGGATCGCGTCCGAGCAGACGCGCTCGGCCATTTCGCTGGCAAACATCTTCGCCATCGCCGCTTCCTTGAGGCAGGGCTTGCCCGCATCCTTCAGGCTGGCGGCGTGCCAGATGAGCTGGCGCGCTGCTTCGATCTGCGTCGCCATGTCCGACAGCTTGAATTGCACGGCCTGGTGCTCGAACAGGGTCTTGCCGAAGCTGGTGCGTTCCTTCGCGTAGTTGAGCGCCGCGTCGAATGCCGCGCGCGCCATGCCCACCGACTGCGAGGCGATGCCGATGCGGCCGCCTTCCAGCCCCGACAGCGCGATCTTGTAACCCTGGCCTTCTTCACCGATCAGGTTCTGCGCCGGGATGCGGCAGTTCTCGAACAGGATCTGGGCAGTATCCGAGGAATGCTGCCCCATTTTGTCTTCGAGACGGGCGACGATGTAGCCGGGTGTGTTGGTCGGCACCCAGAAGGCGCTGATGCCGCGCTTGCCCGCTTCCTTGTCGGTCACCGCCATCACGATGGCGACGTCGGCATACTTGCCGCTGGTGATGAACTGCTTCACGCCGTTGAGCACGTAGTGGTCGCCGTCGCGCACGGCGGTGGTGCGCAGGGCCGATGCGTCGCTGCCGACGTGCGGTTCGGTGAGGCAGAACGCGCCCAGCATCTCGCCGCGCGCCAGGGGCTTGAGCCACTGTTCCTTTTGCGCATCGATGGCATACATCATGGCGATGCTGCACACCGGGCAGTTGTTGACCGAGATGATGGTCGACGTGCCGCCGTCGCCGGCCGCGATCTCTTCGAGCACGAGCGAGAGCGACAGGTAATCGAGGCCCGCGCCGCCGAGTTCTTCCGGCACGGCCACGCCGAAGGCGCCCAGTTCGGCCAGTCCTTTCAGCTCCTCCTTCGGGAAATGGTGCTCCTTGTCCCAGCGCGCCGCGTTGGGCGCGAGCCGCTCCTGCGCGAAACTGCGCAGCGCATCGCGGATCATTTCGTGTTGTTCCGACAGAACCATGTTTTCCCCTTTACCAGGACAGCGTGCGCCCGGCGTAATTGCGGTAAGTGCCGCTGTCTTCTTTTGTCAGCCCGCCGATCACGTTGAGCAGACCGCTCACGCTATCTTCGACGGAAATGGATGCATTCGGCCCGCCCATGTCAGTGCGCACCCAGCCGGGGCACAGGGCGACGAAGGTAGCCGACGGGTAGTCGAGCGATGCGCTCTTGACCACCATGTTCAGCGCGGCCTTGGAGGTGCGGTACAGCCAGCCGTAGGTCGAATCGGTTTCCCCGATGCTGCCCATGCCGCTGCTGATGAACGCGAACCGGCCCTGCGCCGCTTCCACCATCGGCGCGACGGTGGGAATGGCCTGCATGGCGCCGAGGACGTTGGTGTGCATCACCTTGTCGAAGTCCTGCGCGGTCGGCGGTGCCTTCGGGCTTTGCCCGTCCGGGCCGTAGACGCCCGCGACATACACGGCGAGGTCGAGCTTTTCGCCGTCGAGCTGCCAGCCGATGCCGGCCAGGGAAGCAGGGTCGGCGACGTCGAGCTTGAGGGCTTCCGCGCCGGCGGTGTGTAGTTCTGCCAACGAGGCATCGTCGCGCGCGGTGGCAATGACGCGCCAGCCGGCGGCGAGCAACTGGTGCACGAATTCGCGGCCGATGCCGCGCGAGGCGCCGAGGATGAGTGCGGTGGGCATGATGGGTACCTGGAGTTAGGGCTTTCGACTACGCGTTCCTTCCCCCGGGCAGGGGGAAGGAGCCGGTTCGTGAAATGCTGTTACACCAGCTCAATCGCCATCGCCGTACCCTCGCCACCGCCGATGCACAGCGAAGCCACGCCCAGCTTGCCGCCGGTCTTCTTCAGCGCGCCGATCAGCGTGACGAGGATGCGCGCGCCGGAGGCGCCGATCGGGTGGCCGAGCGCACAGGCACCGCCGTGGATGTTGATCTTGTCGTGCGGGATGCCGTGGTCGCGCATGGCTGCCATCGGCACCACCGCAAAGGCTTCGTTGATCTCGAACAGGTCGACATCCTTGGTGGTCAGGTTCAGTTTCTTATACAGCTTGTCGATCGAGCCGATCGGGGCGGTGGCAAACCAGTTCGGCTCCTGCGAATGGGTGGTATGGCCGAGCACGCGGGCGATCGGCTTGCAGCCCAGCTTCTGCGCGGTCGATTCGCGCATCATGACGAGCGCCGCGGCGCCGTCGTTGATCGAGGACGAGGAGGCGGCGGTGATGGTGCCGTCCTTCTTGAACGCGGGCTTGAGCGACGGGATCTTGTCGAGCCTGGCCTTGAGCGGACCTTCATCCTTGTCGATCACGACATCGCCTGCCTTGCCGGCGACGGTGACGGGAGCGATCTCCCACTGGAACGAGCCGTCCTTGGTGGCGGCCTGCGCACGCTGCACGGAGGCGATCGCGTAGGCATCCTGCTCTTCGCGGGTGAATTGGTACTTGGCGGCGCAATCCTCGCCGAAGGTGCCCATCGAGCGGCCCTTTTCATAGGCGTCTTCCAGGCCGTCGAGCATCATGTGGTCGTACATCATGGCGTGGCCGATGCGGTAGCCGCCGCGCGCCTTCGGGATCAGGTAGGGCGCATTGGTCATGGATTCCATGCCGCCCGCAACCACCACTTCATTGCTGCCGGCCAGCAGCGAGTCGTAGGCGAACATGGCTGCCTTCATGGCCGAGCCGCACATCTTGGACAGCGTCACGGCGCCGGCGGACACCGGGATGCCGGCCTTGATCGCCGCCTGGCGGGCGGGCGCCTGGCCCTGGCCTGCCATCAGGCAGTTGCCGAACAGGACTTCGTTGACGAACTTCGGTTCCAGGCCCGCGCGCTCGACTGCTGCACGGATGGCCACGGCACCGAGGTCGCTCGCGGACAGCGCGGAAAAGTCGCCCTGGAAGGCGCCCATCGGGGTGCGGGCTGCGCCGACGATAACAATAGGATCGTTCATGGTAGGTCTCCAGTAGGTTGCTAGGCGGCCTGCGCCGCGGGGGTAAGGGGTTTGTAGCTGAAGCGCAATTCCTGCGGATAGGGGAAGACGTCTTCCACATGGCCGTCGAGGATGCGCTGCTTGGCGCGCTGCCAGTACTGTGCCGTCAGCAGGTCGGCATGGTGCTTCAGGAAATACTTCCGCACCTCCGGATTGCCGAGCAGGAAAGTGCCGAACTGTTCGGGAAAGACATCGTTCTTCGCCACCGGATACCACGGCTCGCTGGACATCTCGTCCTCTTCGTTGCGCGGCGCCGGGATCTCGCGGAAGTTGCAGTCGGTGATGTATTCGATCTCGTCATAGTCGTAGAACACGACACGGCCATGCTTGGTGACGCCGAAGTTCTTGTACAGCATGTCGCCGGGGAAGATGTTGACGCCGACCAGTTCCTTGATCGCGTTGCCGTATTCGACGATGCCGTGCTCCACCGCCGCATGATCGCCGCGCCGTTCGGCTTCGGCGAGCCAGATGTTGAGCGGCGTCATGCGGCGTTCGATGTAGAGGTGCTTGATGATGATCTCGTCGCCTTCCTCTTCGACGATGGAGGGCGCGACTTCCTTCAATTCGGCCAGCAGCTCGGAGTCGAAGCGGGAACGGGGGAAGGCGACGTTGGAATATTCCAGCGTGTCGGCCATGCGGCCGACGCGGTCGTGGTTCTTCACCAGCAGATACTTTTCCTTCACGATCGCGCGTGTGGTTTCCTTGGGCGGCGGGAAATAGTCCTTGATGACCTTGAACACGTACGGGAAGGAGGGCAGTGCGAACACGACCATCACCAGGCCGCGGATGCCGGGCGCGGCCTCGAAGCAGTCGGACGAGTGCCGCAGGTGGTGCAGGAAGTCGCGGTAGAACGCGGCCTTGCCCAGCTTCTGCAGGCCGAGGATGGTGTAGATCTCGCTGCGCGGCTTGTAGGGCATGAGCGAACGCAGGAAGTGCACGTAGGCGGACGGCACCTCCATGTCGACCATGAAGTAGGCGCGCGTGAACGAGAACAGCACCGTGATCAGCGTCGGGTCGAACAGCACGGTGTCCAGCACCAGCTGCCCCTTGCGGTTGTACAGGATGGGGACGACGAAGGGATAGATGCGGTTGCCGTTGATGCCCTTGCCGACGATGTAGGCGCCCTTGTTGCGGTAGAACAGGCTGGCCAGCACCTGGATCTGGTGGTTGGGCTCGAGCAGGTCGTTGCCGAACATCGCGCGCATGCGCGCCTCGACGAAGCCGATGTCGCGGTCGAGGTCGGCGAAGGGCGGCGAAAGCTGGAAGTTGGTGACGATGCGCTTGAGCGTGAAGCGCAGGCCGTCCTTGGCCGGGTAGTACACGCGGTAAGTCGGCTGCAGTTCCTCGGTGTCGATGTACTCCGTCGACACCGCAGGGCGCACGAAGATGAAATCGTTGTGGTAGTACGAACGGTGCAGCATGTTGCAGCACACCGAGTTGAAGAAGGTCTCGGCCAGCTCGGGCTGCTTGTGGTTGATCAGCATGCCGATGTAATGCAGCTTCACCTCGCGCCAGACTTCGTCGCCGATCTCTTCCTGGTCGTATTCGTCTTCGAGGATCTGCACGCATTCCTGCACACGCGTGTCATAGAAGGCGATGCGTTCGCGTGCCTTTTTCTGCGCGGTCTTCCAGTCGCTGCGCTCGAAGTAGCGCCGCGCCGCCTGGCTCTCCTCCCGGAACAGCCGGTAGTGCTTGTCGAAGCCGTCCAGGATGGTGCGCGCGATGTCGAACGCAATCTGGGATCGGAGGAGTTTGGGAAACGCGGTCTGGGGCATGGCTATCGCTCGAAGTGATTCTTCCAAGCCTCCAGTTTAGCCAAATCCACTCCGATGCCGCCGCACACAACGATCAAGGGCGCATGAAATTCTTTCAGCAGCGGCAATTGCTGATATGCAACTGCAAGCGCTGCTCCGCAGGCTGGCTCGACCAGGGTGCGCATGTCGTCGGCGAAGCGCAGGCAGGCGTCCACTGCCTGTGCGTCTGTGACGGTGAAGCTGCGCACATCGTGCCTGCGGGTCCAGCCGAATGCCTGTTGCGCAACGCGCTTGGCTCCAAGGGTGGTTGCGATCGAGGTGATGGCCGGCAGGGTGACGAGTTCGCCGGCATGGATCGCGGCGTTCAGGGATGCGGCGCCTTCCGTTTCCACCGCCACCACCGGCACGTGCGCCTTGCCGTTGCGGTGCAAGCCTTCGAGCACGCCGCACATCAGGCCGCCGCCGCCGACCGAGCAGATGACGGCGTCGAAATCGATGCCGGCTTCGTGGGCCTGCACCACCGCTTCGTCGACGAGAGTGGCGTTGCCGTCCCAGATGTCGGGATGGTCGAAGGGCGGGATGTAGACGGTGCCGGGCTCCTGGCAGAGGCGGCGCGCCTCGTCGTTGGTATCGTCCCAGACCATGCCGTGCACGATGCACTCGGCGCCGATGTCGCGGATCTTTTGCCGTACGGATTCATGGGTGGTCTGGGGCACCAGGATCGTCGTGCGGATCCGGAGTGCCGCGCCGGCGACCGCGGCCGCGAAGCCGGCGTTGCCGCCCGAGGGGCAGACGAAGTGCCCCGCCCCGTTCTCCGCCGCGCGCTGGCACATGGTGCCGATGCCGCGCAGCTTGAAAGAGCCCGAGGGCTGGAGGTTTTCCATTTTCAGCACGACGTTCTTGCCGAGCGCCGCCGACAAGGGAGCGTGGCGGAGCAGGGGTGTCGTGATGTGGAGTGAAGCCATGGTGATGAATGCCTTTGCCGTATCAGCGGCTGCGCGGCAAGACTGCCATCGTGGCCGATAGCTTGCTGATCAGGGTTTTCTTGTCATCCGAGAGCGCGAACACTTCCGACTCGACGACATGGAAAGCCTTGCCCGGCTTGAGAACCTGGGCGCGGCACAGCAATGCATCGCCTGTTCCCGCGCGCAGCAGGTGGATCTTGAACTCGGTCGTGAGGATGAAGTCTTCCGGCCCGGTGACCGTCATCGCCGCCCCGCCCGCCGTATGGTCGGCGATGGTCGCCTGCACACCGGCGTGGATGACGCCGGTGTGCTGCAGGTGACGCGGCTGGATGCGCAAGGATGATTCGCACCAGCCGGGACCGCACTCGACGAGCGTGATGCCGAGTTCGGAGAGGAAAGCGGCTTCGCGGAAGCCGGCTTCGACGACCTTGCGGTAATGGGGATCGGGAGCGTGCATGCGGTGTCTCCGGAAACTGTTTATCTGTGCAGCTCCTTCCCCGCGCAGGGAGGAGGGAGCACACGCGATTTACTTCGTCTCTGCAAACAGCTCGCGGCCGATCAGCATGCGGCGGATTTCGCTCGTGCCCGCGCCAATCTCGTACAGCTTGGCGTCGCGCCACAGGCGGCCGACCGGATATTCGTTGATGTAGCCGTTGCCGCCGAGGGCCTGGATCGCCTCGCCGGCCATCCATGTCGCCTTTTCCGCGGAGTAGAGGATGGCGCCGGCGGCGTCCTTGCGCAGCGCGCGCACCTGTTCCGGCGACGTCGCGCGGTCGCAGGCCTGGCCCACTGCATAGACGTAGGCCTTGCAGGCCATCATGGTGGAATACATGTCGGCGAGCTTGCCCTGCATCAGCTGGAATTCGCCGATCGGCTGGCCGAACTGCTTGCGGTCGTGGACGTAGGGCACGACCGCATCCATGCAGGCCTGCATGATGCCCAGCGGGCCGCCGGAGAGCACGGTGCGCTCGAAGTCGAGGCCGGACATCAGCACGTTGACGCCCTTGCCGAGGCCGCCGAGCACATTCTCGGCCGGCACTTCACAATCTTCGAACACCAGTTCGCCGGTGTGGGAACCGCGCATGCCCAGCTTGTCGAGTTTTTGCGCGACGGAGAAGCCCTTGAAACCCTTCTCGATCAGGAAAGCGGTCATGCCGCGCGGGCCGGCTTCGATGTCGTTCTTCGCATAGACCACCAGCACGTCGGCATCCGGGCCGTTGGTGATCCACATCTTGGTGCCGTTGAGCACCCAGCGGTCGCCCTTGAAATCGGCGCGCAGCTTCATGCTGACGACGTCGGAACCCGCGTTCGGCTCGGACATCGCGAGCGCGCCCACATGCTCGCCGGAGATCAGTTTGGGCAGATATTTCTTCTTCTGCTCTTCGGTGCCGTTGCGCTTGATCTGATTGACGCAGAGGTTGGAGTGCGCGCCGTAGGACAGG